>JAYSCE010000156.1:0-8833 GCA_041915035.1 Xanthobacter sp. | reverse complement strand
GATGGTCGCCTGAAACTCGTAGGCGGTGTTCGCCACCAGCCCGGCCGACACCAGCAGCTCGCCGGCGCCCACGGCCTCGGCGCGCGCCGAGAGCATGTTGGTGGTGCCGACGATGCGATACTGGATCAGCACAGCCGTCACAGTCGGGTCGTTGATGGGCGACCAGAACACCCGCACGGCGGGCGTGAGCGCCCCGCCGTCCCCGCTGAGGGTGAGGGCGGACAGCGAGAATCCCGTCACGCCATCCGCCAGCCCGCCCCCCTCGCTCGGCCCGCCCGAGGCCGGCGCCGGCAGTTCGTCGCCCGAGTCCCAGCCGAACGCCGCCGCCGAGATCTCGCGCAGGTTCAACGTCACCGTCTCGTCCGTGTTCTCCACCAGCGAGAGGATGATGAAGGTGCGGTCGCCCCGCCGCGCCGAATTCCAGCGCACCCAGTCGCCCGGCTCCAGCACGATGGCGGAGAGGCCGAGGGTGAGCGTCGCCGTCGCCTGCAGGCGCGCGAGGTCGAGCTGGATCTGGGCGAGGCGCTGCGCCTGCGAATCCACCGTCACCTGCGGGAAGTCCACCTGAATGGGGCGCTTCTCGGTGTCGGCCGCCACCGCCGCCGCATCGGTGCGGGTGGCATAGGAGACCATGCCGAACTGGTCGGCCGGCGACACCCTCTGTCCGTGGATCTCGTTGACCAGATCCGCCCGCCCGAGCTTCGCCGCGAAGCTCACCGGATAATCGGTGATCAGGTCGGTGTCGGTGAAGGTGTAGAGCGCGCTCTGCGCCACGCCGACGATGGGGGCATAGGCGCCGACGCGCTCGTAGAGCGACCCGATGCAGCTGTCGAGCAGCCGCTCCATCACGGTGCCGTGCTCCTCGTCGGCGGAAACATAGGTGCTGCAACGATAGCGGTTGGCGTCGCTCCCCTCGGCCGTGGAGACCGGCTCATCGCAGGCATTGGCGGCGGCGGTGTAGCGGTCGAGCACGAGATCGATCGGCGGCACGCCCATGCCCACCACCAGCTCGCCGCCGAGATGGATGCCGCGCTGGTAATTGTAGAGCTGCACGATGGGGTTTTCGCTGTATTCCCATGTGGTGGCGTCGCTCCAGCGATGCGCGCCCGAGCCGCCGTTGGTGGAATCCTTCCGCCAGTCGTAGAGCCGCCGGCCCCGGATGCCGAAGCGGAAGCGGGGAATGCCGCTGTCGAAGGCCTGTTCCCCATAGAAGGAGGAGACCACCACATAGGAAATGCCGGCGAGACGGTCGTTGGAGGTCCAGCGGTCATCGGGCTTGGCCCAGTCCACCAGCTCCGCGCAGGCCGGCTGGTTCTCGAAGCCGAAGTAGAAATAGACGTAAAGCAGCGGCGTGCCGTTCTTCGCCACGAAGCCGCCCACCCGGAATTTCTTGTACCAGGTGGTTTGCTCCACCAGCGTCAGGGTGCGCGCCTTGCCGTTGACCCAGATGCGGGTCAGATCGTCATGCACGCCCTCGCCGATGGCGAAGACGAATTGCAGCAGGTTGTTGTTCTCATTAGCGGTGTTGCCATAGACGAAATGGCCCTCGGTCCCGCACTCCCCGAAGACGCAGCCGCGCGGCTGGTCGCCGCCGAGCTGGATGCTCGTCTTGATGCCGGTCTCGACCTTGGTCGCCGGCTGCAGGGCCTTGGCGACGTAGGAGAGGCCAACGGCGATACCGGCGTTGATGAGTGCGGTCGCGAACGGCGCGAGCGCGGAAGGCAGCGCAAGCGCAGCGATGATGGCAGGAGCAATGAACGGCATGTCACGCGATCCTGAAGGCACGCGCCAGACGGGCGCGGGGGAGAACGGTCAGTCCGGTGTCGGGGGCCATGCCGGCGAGATCGGCGCCGAGCACCACCACGCCCGCCTCCGCCCCGTCCTCGATCACCACGCCCACGTCGCCGCGCAGCGCGAAGGCAGGCGGGATCTCTTCGAGAACATCGGCGAAGGCGTCGCCCACGCCGCGAAAACCGTGGCGGGCGAGGCGCAGCACGGCGCCGCGCGCGCTGTGATAGGGCCGCACCTCGGGCCAGATGGCCCGGCCGGTGCCGGCCCGCGCCACGTCCTGCGGCAGGCGGAAACAATCGCGCACGCCCCAGGCGAAGCCCGCCGCCTGATAGGCGGCGAGCACGGCGGCGAGGCGTGCCTCCCAATCGGCAAATCTCATTTCTTCACCTGTCCGGGCAGGCGGCCCCAATAGAAATCGTCGTTCGGCGCAGTTGCCGCGTGGCGCAGGCTCCCGTCCGCCGAGGCGAGCTGTTTCTGGTCGGCGTCGGAGCGCACCCGGTAGCCGCGCCGCGTCACGTCCCGCGCCCGCGTCTCGATGAGGCAGCTCAGGGTCGCCTCGCCGCCGGGCTTCTCGGCGTGGCGCATCTGGTCCACATAGCCGCGCAGCACGCGCTCCACCGAGAGCAGCGCCCGCGTGGCCGGATTGAAATAGGCCCGGCTCAGAATGACGGGCCGCTGGTGGTATTGCTCGCTCTCGATGGTCGCCAGAACGCCGGGCGAGAGCACCGTGTCGGGGATGGACGACAGCGTCAGCGTCATGGTGGCGCTGGCGAGCGAACCGGCAAGGCTGAGGGCATCGGCCCGGATGAGGCCGCCCGAGCCCGCATAGGTCACGCCCGATACCGTGAGACTGCCGACGCCATCCCAGAAGCCGTAAAGCCCGCTCGGAAAATCGAACAGCACGAGGCCGCGCGACGCCGCCCGGCCGGAGGCGAGCAGCGCGAGGGTGCTGGCATTGAAAGCCCTCATGGCAGGCACCCTTTCATGGAATTTGCACCCCCTCGAAGGAGACCGAGCGCCGCGCGCGCGACGTGGGCGCCGAGAAGCTGCCGGGCCTCAGGCGCATGATGCAGCTGGGCTTCACCAGGGCCACCGCAGCGCCGCCGGACGGGGCGGGCGAGATCCGCACCGGCGGCACCACCGTCACGTCCAGAACACCGCCGGCGGAGGCCGCCGTGTCGCCCACGATCATGTGGAGCGCTTTCCCGCCGTTCCACGGGAAGGACACCATGTCCCCGTCCGCCGCCTGATAGGCCGCGGGCAGGCCGGTGATCTGCAGGGTGGTGGCGGTCCAGGCGGCGAGCGTCGCGTTGCCGTCGAAGGCCCCGCCGCCGAAGCGGGTCAGCGCCAGCACGCCCGCCCCGTAGGCGAGGGGATACTGCTTGTCCGGGTCGTAGGCGAGGAAAGTGCCGATGCTGCCGTTGAGCGCCCCTTTCCAGGCCTGCCAGCGGCCCCGCTGGCGGGCATCGCACAGGCTGGTGACAAAGCGGCCGGACCACAGGCTGTCGCCAAGCTCCATGGCCTGCACAGCGCCGGAGCGCAGGGTATTCACCGCCTGCACCTCGCCGAGCGTGAACTCCCCTTCGAGGAAGCCGGCTCCCGCCGGGAAGGGGAGGGGGAAAGTGATTGCCATCGCCCGCCTCCCTCAGCGCAGTCGGCCGATAGGCATGCGGCTGCGATGGGCGTTCACCGCCTCCACCGCCGTCTCCCGTGCCCGGGTGCGGTCATAGGCCTCCAGCGCCTGCGAGATGCCTTGCTGAACCAGCGCCACCACCTCGCCGTTACCGGCCGCGCCGTTCACATTGACCACCATGGAGAGGCGCTCGGAGATCTTCTGCGCCCGGCTCGACAGCACGTCGCCAAGCCGTCCCGCCTCATAATCCTGTGTCTCCTGCCGGTTCAGCACCCGCTCGCCGAGCTGGGCGACGATGGGCACCTCACCCGGCGCCAACAGGCGTGCGCCGGAGTGGGCGCGCGGCGCCATGGTCCAGAGGGCCGCAGGCAGCTCGCGCCCTTCCGAGCGAGATTCGCCCACGCGCCCGCCAGTGTGAAAGGTGCCGCCGAAAAGACTTCCCAGCGCGCTCGACAGCGGCCCGGTGACGCCCTGCCGGATAGCGAGACGGGCAAGGTCGGAAATGATGGAATTGACCAGATCGGTGACGTTGAGTTTGCCGGTGGTGACAAACTCCACCAGCGCGTCCTCGGCCGCCTTGAAGGCCCCCGTGGTCGCCTCCTCGATCTGCTTGGCGGAATCGTTCGCCTCCTCGGCATATTTGCGCAGGGCGCGGCGGACGCCGGAGATGCCGTCCGTCGCATGGTCCTCCATCTCGCGGCGGGCCTTCTCCACCGCCTTGGCATAGGTCTCCTGCGTGATGGCGCCGGCTTTCAGCTGCGTATCCAGCTCGGCCACCTTGGCGGCATATTTCTCGGTGGCGGTGCGCACATCCTCCAGGGTGTGCTTGCCGTCCTCCATGACCTTGTCGTGGTCGTCGGCCGCCTCCTTCGCCGCCTTCTCCGCCTCCTGCTTGTCGTAGAGCGCGCCCGCAAGCTCCTTGACGCGCTTGACCTCAGCAGCAGATGCGCCCTCGCCGAGGCGGTCCACATACTTGCGGACGAACTCCTCGCGGCTCTTGCCGAACAGGTTGATGGAGGTCACAAGGTCGGCGATCAGGTCGCGCGTCTGCTCGGAGGCCTTGTTCGCCGCATCGATGCCGGGCTTCTCGATCTCGGCGATGGCGCGGCGCGTGTACTCGGTCGCCGCCTCGATCGTCTTGCCGATGGCATCAGGGTCTCCGCCCTGTTCCTTCAGGTTGTTCATGCGCTTGACGATCTCGCCGAGATTGTCGCGCAGGTTGCGGATCTTCTCGTCGGGGGTCGCCAGCTTCTCGATCTGGCTGTTCAGCTCAGCCAATTGGGCGAGGGCGGTCTCGGTCGCCTGTGCGGAGGCTGCCTTCGCGCGGCCGGCGGCGGCGGTGTCCACCTTGTCGTCGGCCTGCTTGGCGGCTGCAGCGATCGTTTCGACCTTCGCCTTCAGATCCGCGACGCGCTTTTCCCACGCGGCGACGGCGTCGAAGTCCTCCTTCAATCCGGTCGCGTTGGCCAACTCCTGTGCCTGCGCCAGTTCCTTCTGCGCGGAGGCCAGCTCCTTCGCCGCCACCGCGGCCTGAATGCCCGCGCTGCCGGCGCCGAGGGCATTCACCGTCACCTTGTTGACCCCTTCCGCGATGCCATCAAGGGCGGAACGCGCGCCGGGGGCGGCTCCGGTGAGGGTCGCCAGCTCCTCGAGGAAATTGCCGATGGCGTCGGCAGCATGCTTGAACGCGCCCGAAAGGCTCTTGGCCTCGCCCGCGCCGGCGCCACCCACCTGCTGCGCGAGCACATCGAGGATCAGCTTCTGCGCCTCGGCCTTCTGGCCGGTCTCTACCAGCCCCTTGATCACGTCCTTCTGCGAAGCGGAGAAGGTCACGCCCACGCGGGCAAGGGCGGAGATGCCGTTGATGGGATCTTCGAGAGCCTTGCCCAGCTGCACGGCCGAGGCGGAAAGCTCGCTGCCGAAGGTGGCGGAAAGGTCCTGCGCCAGCTCAAGGGTGCGGGTGAAAGTCTCGCCGGAGATGGACTTGAAGGTGGCGAGCACGGCCGCCGCCGATTTCACCTGCTCGGCGGTCGCCATGGTCGCGGCTTCCATGCCGTCCGCGAACTGGTCGAGCTGGTCGCCGGTCAGGCCCGCGGCATAGCCGGTCGCCTCCAGGACGGCGTTGAGGCGCAGCGTGATCTTCTCCGCCTCGGCATAGTCGGCGAGGCCCTTGCTGAGACCGGCGGTCAGCGCAGCCACACCTACGGCCGCCACGGCGCCCGCCGGGCCAAGCGTGGACAACACACGCCCGAGCACCCCGGCATTGCCGGCCAGCTCGCCGACCTTCTCGCCGATGCCCTGCGTCGCGGTGTTGAGCGCCACCAGCCCCGTCGAGGCCGGGCCGGTCGCCGCCCGGATCTTCTCCATGGCGGCGGCGCCTTCCTGCCCCACCGAGCGCAGCTCCGCTTTCACCTTGCCGCCGTCGATGACGGCAAGGCGCACGCCCACCTGCTTTTCAGCCATGTTCGATGCCTCTCAGGCGCTCGTTGATCTTGGCGACGATGGTGCCCTCGACCTCCGCCAGTACGGCGGCGAGGGTGGTGGGGCAGGTGCCGAGGCCCGCCCCGAGGGCGAGGACGGCCCCAAAGTCGAGGCCGATCACCATGGGGCCGATGGTGCGCAACTGCCCGCCGGCGGCGCGCAGCACCTGCCACACCTGCCACCCTTCAAGGGTGGCAGGTTGGCTCACTGAATATGGGCACTCTGGGCACGCTTCCGGGCACGCTTCGCAATAGTCTCCGCCCCCGCCGAAGTGCCATTCGGCGAGGGCGCGGATGCGTTTTTTTCCGCTTCCAGCGTCAGCGCCGGGCCGACGAACAGGTCGTTGAAGGCGTCGAAGATCGGGTAGAGGTCGAGCAAGGCCGAGACGGACTCCTCGGTCACCGTCGCCGGGCCGCCGTCATCGCCCGCCACGCCCTCCCAGCCGACGATGGCGAGGAGCCCCAGCTCCTTCACCAGGTCGGTGGCGCGGATCTCCTCGCCGTCCTGCCGCTTGCGCGCGGCAAGGCGGTCCTTCGCCATCATCATCATGCCGGAGGTGAGCGGCAGGACGGTCACGGTGACGCCGTGGCCGAGGTCAATGGCGCGCTTCCCGCGCCCGAGGTCGAGGCGGATCATGCGTAGCTCGCCACATCGTTGGAGAGAACGGCCGTGAGCATGCGCGTGACGCCCTTGGCCGCCTGCCAGGAGAAGGAGGCCTGCACCCCGCCCGGCCCGGAGATGGAGCGTTGCGGCCGGGGCAGGTACACCTTGTGCGCGGTGAGCACGAGTTTCTTGGTGGCGGACAGCGTAAAGGAGAACTCCAGCTCAATCCCCGTGAAATTCGTCGCTGCGTCCAGCAGAGTGGTATCGGCAAGGCGCACGTCGATATTGCCGGTGAGGCTCGCCATGCCGGCGTCCGCGCCGTCGATCTTGCCGTCGTTGCGGATGGTCTCCACTACATCGAGGTTGTTGGAGTAGCTCAGGCTCGCCGACACCACGTTGCCGAGAACGGTGCCGTCTTTCTTGATGGCGCCCTGAAACTGGTTGAAGCGGTCCAGCGGCGCTTCACTCGGCGTGCCGGCGGCGGAGGTGGTCGCCGTCACCTCGCCCTGCGCGATGCAGCCGATAGTCGCGCTCACCGCGCCGGAGCGCTGCATCTGGATCGCCAGGGTATTGGCGCGGATGCCGGACACCATGGCGAAGAGGGGCACCTCTGGCAGGCCGATCTCGGCCGAGACGCTGGGCAGGCTCCACCCACCCGAGCCGAAGGTGTGGACATAGGCGCCGGTGGTTCCCGTGCTGGTGGGCACACCAAGGAGCAGCTTCAGCCAGTAGCCGAAATTGCGCACGTCCACCGGCACCACCACGTCGCCGTCCACGGTGATCACGTCACGGATTGGCGCCGCCGGGTCACGGCCGAGGCCGAGCAGGTCGCTCTCGATCAGCCCCTGCTTGGCGCTGACGGTGGTGGAGACGAAGGGCAGCTTCAGGAAGCCGCTTTCCGGCGTCTCGCCATAATTGCTTTCAAAGGCCGCGGAGAGCTGCGACCGCGCGCCGACTGCGCGTGCCATGGGATACCTCTTTCGTTGTCAGGCCAGCGGATCGGCGCTCACATAGGCGAGCACCACGGAAAGGGTGGCGCCACCCAAAGGGGCGCCGTTCTCGACGGGGATATCGACGACACTTGGCGCGCCGCCCTGCGCATAGTCGCAGGCCCCGCCGAGGGTGCGATCGGCATCGAGGATCGCGCCGATGCCGGCGGCGAGGGCGTCGAGCGTCGCCGCGCGGGCATCGGCATCGGCCGCGTCCACCAGCAGCTCGATCTCGGCGCGATGCTCGAAATACCAGGAAGGCGGGGACAGCAGCGGCTCGCCATCGCCGGGATCTCCGTCGCGCAGGATCACGAGGCCGCCAGGACCGATGCGGGTCGGGATGACAGCATTGCGGCGCACGTCGGCGAATGGCAGGCCGGCGGTGAGCGCGGCGAGGAGCGCCGACAGGACCTCTTCGCGTTTGGTCATTTCCAGTTCCTGAAGATGAGGCCCGGCACCCGCTCGATCCACGCGTCGCCGGCCTTCTTCACGTCAAGGCGCTTGCGCAGCCGCGCCTGCGGCACGAGCAGGAAGATGATGGAGGTGGTGCGATTGGCGAGACGGGTGAAGCTGGCGCCGCCGCGCGAGCCGGTGTTCGCCCGCGCGCGGCCTTTCTTGTCCACGCGGGCATTGTCCGCCACAAGCAGCGAGAGGCCGCCCCGGCGATAGACGAAGCGCAGACGCATGCCCGTCCGCCGTTCCCACGCACCGGGCGTGAGGCGCTTCTGAAAGCCCGAGCCGCGCACGGGGCCGGCGGCGGCCGTGGGGATGGGAAGGAAGAAGCCAGTGTGAGAGCGGATCAGCGCGCCCTTGTCGAAGGCGTCGATCAGCAGGGGCGCCTTCGTCCAGACCAGCGCGGCGGACGAAATGCTGGTCTGCCCGCGCGGGTAGACCTGCCCCCGCCAGGTGCGGCCGAGACGCTCGCCGAGGCCAGCGCCGGTCACCTGTCCGCGCAGCTCGCCCTTGAGGCCGTCCGCCCCCTGCTGCATGGCCATGGTGACGGCTTTCGCCGCAGCCTCTGCCTCCTCGGCCATGTATTGTTCGAGGTTGCCCACCAGGGCGGCGGTGATCCTCATGACGGCCGCGTCACCAGCGTCCAGACAAGCCGCTCGGCATCGGCCACGGGCGCCTCGCTCACCACATAGGTGCGCCCGCCAAAGGTGAGTGTGTCGCCCTCGGCGGGGCTCGCCTCCTCTGCGGCGCGCACGTCGAAAACGCCGGTCTCCACAACGGCCCGCGCCTGCCCATAGGTCGCCTGCGCATCGCCGCGCGTTTCCACCACGGTGACGGACAGGCCCGCGCCCGTTCCACCCGCGCGATAGACGGCCGTCCGGCC
>JAYSCE010000155.1:5655-8835 GCA_041915035.1 Xanthobacter sp. | reverse complement strand
AGCTCTGGCTCGGCCTCGCCGGCGAGGTTGAAGGCAAGGGCCGCAATGCCGATGTGCTCGCCTTCCTGCGCGACGCGGCGGCCTTCCGCAACTGCCTGCTGGTGGAGCGCCCCAACGGCGATTTTGGCCAGACGCTGATGCGGCAGTTCCTGTTCGATGCCTGGCACCATGTAATGCTGACTGCGCTGACCAAATCGGCGGACCCGCGCGTCGCTGAGATCGCCGCCAAGGCGGTGAAGGAGGCGGCCTATCACCTGGAGCGCTCCAGCGACCTCGTGATCCGTCTCGGCGACGGCACGGACGAGAGCCACAAGCGCATGCAGCTCGCCCTCGACGATCTCTGGTCCTACGCGGGCGAGCTCTTCATCTCCGACGACGCCGACCGCATCATCGCGGAAGCCGGCATCGCGCCCGATCCGGCGAGCTTGAAGCCGGAGTGGGAGGCCATCGTCTCCGAGGTGCTGCGCGAGGCGACGCTGAAGGCGCCGGCCTCGGCCTACGTCCACAAGGGCGGCCGGCGCGGCGTTCACACCGAGCATCTCGGCTATATCCTCGCCGACATGCAGTTTCTGCAGCGCGCCTATCCCGGCGCGACCTGGTAGGGGGCGGAAATGGCGACCGCCACCCTGCCGTCCGTTGAGGAGGTCTGGCACTGGCTGTCGCAGGTGCCAGACCCGGAAATCCCGGTGCTCTCGCTGGTCGATCTCGGCATCGTCCGTGATGTGACGTGGGACGGTGACACCCTCGTCGTCACCGTCACGCCCACCTATTCCGGCTGCCCGGCGACGGGCGTCATCAATCTCGACATCGAGCGCGAACTGAACACGCGCGGCGTCGCCAAGGTGCGGCTAGAGCGCCGGCTCTCGCCGCCCTGGACCACCGACTGGATGAGCGCCGAGGGGCGCGAGAAGCTGCGGGCTTACGGCATCGCGCCGCCCGTGGACGACACCGCCGCCGACGGCCGTTCCCTGGCGCTGGCGCGCCGACTGACCTCCGGCTCCAACCTCACGGTCGCCTGCCCGCGCTGCGGCTCGGCGCAGACCGAGAGGGTGAGCCAGTTCGGCTCCACCGCCTGCAAGGCGAGCTATCGTTGCCGCGCGTGCCTGGAGCCGTTCGATTACTTCAAGTGCATCTGAAAATTAAAGAAATCCCGAGGAGCGCCGCATGGCACGGTTTCATTCCCTGGAGGTCGTCGACGTGCGGCGCGAGACGCGTGATGCCGTCGTCGTCACCCTCAAGCCCCGCCCCGAGGACGCCGAAGCGTTCGATTTCACGCAGGGCCAATACCTCACCTTCCGCCGCGAGTTCGATGGCGAGGAGCTGCGCCGCAGCTATTCCATCTGCGCCGGGAAGGATGAGGGCTGCCTGAAGGTGGGCATCAAGAAGGTGGAAGGCGGCGCCTTCTCCACCTGGGCCAATGAGAACCTTTCGCCCGGCGACGTTCTCGAAGCCATGCCGCCCATGGGCAAGTTCTTCGTCCCGCTCGCCCCGGAGTTGGACCGCCACTATCTCGGCTTCGCCGGCGGCTCGGGCATCACACCGCTGCTCTCCATCATCAAGACGGTGCTGGCGCGCGAGCCCAAGTCCCGATTCACCCTCGTCTATGCCAACCGGCAGATCAGCTCCATCATGTTCCGCGAGGAGCTGGAAGACCTGAAGAACCTCTATCTCGGCCGTCTCTCGGTGCTGCACGTGCTGGAGAGCGAGGCGCAGGAGATCGACCTGTTCACCGGCCGCGTCGATGCGGAGAAAATGGAAGGTCTCTTCAAGCACTGGATCGACGCGAAGTCGGTGGATACGGCCTTCATCTGCGGTCCCGAGCCCATGATGCTGGCCATCGCTGCCGCATTGCGCGAGCACGGGCTTTCCGACGCGCAGATCAAGTTCGAGCTGTTCGCCTCCGGCCAGCCCGGCCGGGCGAAGGCCAAGGCGGTGTCGGCTAACGTC
The DNA here is from genome assembly GCA_041915035.1 of Xanthobacter sp. Lineage (GTDB taxonomy): Bacteria > Pseudomonadota > Alphaproteobacteria > Rhizobiales > Xanthobacteraceae > Xanthobacter. Next base: position 6,888 of record JAYSCE010000155.1, on the reverse strand, counting down.
GCCGCCAACGGCGCCGGCACCACCGCGACCGTGACGCTGGACGGCGCCACTCGCACCTTCCACATGCCGCGCGAGGGCCAGAGCCTGCTGGACGCCGCGCTCGCCGCCAATCTGGACGCGCCCTACGCCTGCAAGGCCGGCGTGTGCTCCACCTGCCGCGCCAAGGTGGTGGAAGGCGAGGTGGAAATGGCGGTCAACCATGCGCTGGAGGATTACGAGGTGCGCGCCGGCTACGTGCTCACCTGCCAGTGCTTCCCGCTCACCGAAAAACTCGTTGTCACCTACGACGAGTGAGGGGGAAACCATGTCCGACGTGATCGCCATCGACGATTATCTGGCCCAGGGCGGCGTGCTTTCCTCGCCCGACAACGTACCGCCGCGCTATCGCGGCGAGCTGTTGCGGCTGATGTCCTCCTTCGTGGATAGCCAGCTTGCCGGCTCGGCGGGCTTCGCCGCCTCCATCAATTTCGCGCCCGGCATCAAGGCGCGCATCGCGGCGAGCCGCATCACGCTCGAAAAGGCGGACCATGCCGAGCGCGTGCTCGACCTCATGGGCGCCTTCGGCACCGACACCGATCGCTACGAGGCGCAGCACGACTGGGCCGCGCGGATCGACCGCGACGCCGATCTCGGCACCGCGCGGCACGGCGCCGACATGCGCCTCTCGGTCTTCCACTATCCCATCACGGGATGGACCGACGCGGTGGCGATGAACGTGCTCATGGGCCTCGCCACCGGCGTGCAACTTGCCGAGCTGTCGCGGGTGTCATACGCGCCGCTCGCCGAGGTGTTCCGGGAGATCGCCCCGCGCGAGGCGCGCCATGCGGAGCTGGGGCTCGAAGGGCTGGAGCGTATCGCCGCGACCGAGGTCGGGCGGGTCGGGGCTCGGGCAAGCCTTGCCTACTGGCGTCCCCGGGTCGCCGCCACGTTCGGCGTGGCCGGCTCCGCCCGCTACGACACGCTGCGCCGCCTCGGCCTGCGCCACACGCCCAACGAGGTGCTGCTGGCGGAATGGGAGCGCATCGTCTCCGATCGCCTAGCGCCCCTCGGCCTCGACTGAGATCGGTCGCAGACAAGAAAAAGGCCGGGCATCGCGCCGGGCCTTTTTATTTGGGGCAGGGGAGGGCGGGATGCCCTCCGTCTCACTCCTTCGGGCGGCGGTCCACGATGCGCTTGGCCTTGCCGGTGGCGGTGCGCTCGATGCCGCCCGGCTCGTGCAGGGAGATGCGCGTG
>JAYSCE010000155.1:0-5645 GCA_041915035.1 Xanthobacter sp. | reverse complement strand
CGATGGTGTCCTTGATGCGCTTGAGGATGCGCTTGCCGGTGGCGTCCACGTCCACCTCGCCATAGACCTCCTCGCGGATCTCCGCGTGCACGGTCATCTCGTCCATGCGGCCGTCGCGGGTCAGTTCGATCTGGTAATGGCCGGAGCAGGCCTCCACCGCCAGAAGGATTTCCTCGATCTGGGTCGGGAAGACGTTGACGCCCCGCAGGATGATCATGTCGTCGGAGCGGCCCGTCACCTTCTCCATGCGCCGCATGCCCGGACGCGCCGTGCCCGGGAGCAGGCGAGTGAGGTCGCGGGTGCGGTAGCGGATGATGGGGAAGGCTTCCTTGGTCAGCGAGGTGAACACCAGCTCGCCCTTGGAGCCATCGGGCAGCACTTCGCCGGTGAGGGGGTCGATCACCTCCGGATAGAAATGATCCTCCCAGATGTGCAGGCCGTCCTTGGTCTCCACGCATTCCTGCGCGACGCCGGGGCCGATGACCTCGGAGAGGCCGTAAATGTCGGTGGCGTCGAGGTTGAAGTCGCGCTCGATCTCCTGCCGCATGGCATTGGTCCACGGCTCGGCGCCGAAGATGCCGTATTTGAGCGACGTCTCGCGCGGGTCGAGCCCGGCCTTGGCGAAGCCGTCCATGAGGGCAAGCATGTAGCTCGGCGTCACCATGATGGCGTCGGGCTTGAAATCGTGGATAAGCTGGACCTGGCGCTCGGTCATGCCGCCCGACATGGGCACCACGGTGCAGCCCAGACGCTCGACGCCATAATGGGCGCCGAGGCCGCCGGTGAACAAGCCGTAGCCATAGGCCACATGCACCATCATGCCCGGGCGCACGCCGGCGGCGCGGATGGAGCGGGCCATCACGTCGGCCCACATGTCGATGTCGGCCTTGGTGTAGCCCACCACGATGGGCTTGCCGGTGGTGCCGGAGGAGCCGTGCACGCGCACCAGCTTCTCCTTCGGCACGGCAAACAGGCCGAAGGGGTAGTGGTCGCGCAGGTCCGTCTTCACCGTGAAGGGGAATTTGGCGAGGTCGGAGAGGTCGCGCAGGTCGGAGGGATGCACGCCGGCCTTGTCGAATGCCTGCCGGTAGAACGGCACGTTCTCGTAGGCGTGGCGCAGCGACCAGGCGAGGCGCTCGCGCTGCAGCGACATGATCTCGTCGCGCGAGGCGCGTTCGGCGGCATCGAGGCCACCCTCGATGGAACGGCCCGGGGACAGTGCCGGCAGAGCCATGGTGGTCGTCTCCTCCAGATGGATCTTCTGCGAGATCAGGATTTGTTGCTTGCGGGAGCGTCCATGCCCCCCGCGTCCGTCTGCGTGATGCGCCCGCCGATGGTGCGGGAGTGGCCGCGGAACTGGGCGATCACCACATCGTCCTGCGAAACCTCGACATCGTAAATGCCGGAGCGCCCGCCGCGGCTCACCTCGCGCGCCCGCGCCACGAGGCGCTTTCCGCGGGTGCCGGGGCGCAGATACGTCACCGAGCAGTGCTGGGCGACGGTGCGCTCGTCATAGGTGTTGCAGGCGAAAGCGAAGGCGCTGTCGGCCAAGGCGAAGATGAAGCCCCCATGGCCCATGCCGAAGCCATTGCACATGCGCTCGGTGAGCGTCATGGCAAGGGTCGCGGTGCCGGGGCCCACGCTGACGATCTCCATACCGAGCCCCTGGCTCGCATGGTCGGTGGCCCACATGGCGTCAGCGGAGCGGCGGGCGATCTCCTCAGGGGAGAGCTGCGCCACGGTTTCGGCGGCGGCGGTCACGAGCGGCGCCCCGTGAAGTTCGGGGTGCGCTTCTCCATGAAGGCCTTCACCCCCTCGCGGTAATCCGGCGTGCGGCCGGCCTCGCGCTGAAGATCGCGCTCGAGGTCGAGCTGGTCGTTGAGGCCGTTGCCGCCGGAGGCGTTGAGCGCCGCCTTGGTGAGGGCGAGGCCCTGCGTCGGCTGGGTGGCGAGGCGGGCGGTGAGCGCGCGCGCCTCGTCCATAAGCGCGGCGTCGTCGATCACCTTCCAGATGAGGCCCCACTCGGCCGCGGTCTCGGCCGAGAGCGGTTCGGCCAGCAGCATCAGCGCGCGGGCCCGCGCGTCCCCGATGAGGCGCGGCAGGAAATAGGTGCCGCCCGAATCGGGCACGAGGCCGATCTTCGAGAACGCCTGGATGAACTTGGCGGAGCGGGCCGCCAAAACGATGTCGCAGGCCAAAGCGATGTTGGCACCGGCCCCGGCGGCCACGCCGTTCACCGCGCAAACCACGGGCTTGTGGAGGCCTCGGATGCGGCGGATGAGCGGATTGTAGAAGGCTTCGATGGTGGCGCCGAGGTCCAGCGGGCCTTCCGCATTGGCGCGGTCGGAGAGATCCTGCCCGGCGCAGAAGCCACGGCCGGCGCCGGTGAGCAGCACCGCGCGGCAATCGTCCTCGGCTGCGGCATCGAGCGCATCCGCGAGCGCGCCATGCAGCGCCTCGTTGAAGGAGTTGAGGCGGTCGGGACGGTTGAGCGTCAGCTCCGTCCAGCCGCCATGGTCCGTGACGGTCAGCACGGCTTCGTTCAGGTGCGCCTCCACTTGGGTCCTCCCACATGCGGGCTCTTTCGGAGCCTCTTGAATTAACCGGACGATCGGTTAATCATTAGCGCAAGGGATGGGCTTGTCAACATCATCGCACAGCGTCCCGGCACAGGGAGAGGACCATGGCTGACCTGTTCGCGGCCCACGCCGCGCTGCTCGAATCCGCCGTCGCCGCAGCGCGCGGACGGGGCTTCTGGGCGGCCTTCCCGGAAAATCCCAAGGCCTATCCCGAAGGCAGCGCGGCCGAGGCCAAGGCGGCGTTCGCGGCGCTGAAGGGCCAGCCCTTCGAGCTTGCGGCGGGCGATGACGCGCCCCTGATCGGTGCCGAAGTCTCACCCTTCGGACCCGCCCTCGGCATCACCTATCGTGCCCTCACCGTTGACGATCTGACCGGTCGCGCGGAGAAGGCCAGCGCCGCCTGGGCCGCGGCCTCTATTGCGCAGCGTACCGGCATCTCGCTGGAAATTCTCGTGCGCCTGAACAAAGCCAGCTTCCTCATCGCAGAAGCGGTAGAGCACACCACCGGGCAGGCTGGCCCCATGGCTTTCCAGGCCGGCGGCCCCCACGCGCAGGATCGCGGGCTGGAAGCGGTCGCCTATGCCTATGAGGAAATGTCCCGCGTGCCCGGCGCGGTGCTGTGGGAGAAGCCCATGGGCCGCTCCGCCATCCGCCTCGACAAGGATTTCCATGTGGTGCCGCGCGGCGTCGGCCTCGTCATCGGCTGCGCCACCTTCCCCACCTGGAACAGCTATCCCGCGCTCTTCGCCGATCTCGTCACCGGCAATGCGGTGATCGTGAAGCCGCACCCCGCCGCCATCCTGCCACTGGCCCTCACCGTACGCATCGCCCGCGAGGTGCTGAGCGAGGAAGGTTTCGATCCGGACGTGATCCAGCTCGCCCCCGATACCGACGAGGCGCCCATCGCGAAGGAACTGGCGATGCATCCGGCGGTGGGCATCGTGGATTTCACCGGCTCGTCCCAGTTCGGCGGCTGGCTGCGGGAGAACGTGAAGGACAAGCTGGTGTTCACGGAGGAGGCGGGGGTCAACACCATCGTCGTCGCCTCGACGGCCGCTTTCGGCCCCATGTGCCAGAACATCGCCTTCTCGCTGTCGCTCTACAGCGGGCAGATGTGCACCGCGCCGCAGGTCATCTTCGTGCCGGCCGGCGGCATCGAGACCGAGGCGGGGCACAAGAGCTTCGACGAGGTGGCGGGCGGCATCGCCTCCGCCATCGATGCGCTCTTGTCCGAGCCCGTCCGCGCCGCAGCGGTTCTGGGCGCCATCCAGAATCCGGCGACCCTCGCCCGCATCGAGGAGGCCCGCGCCCTCGGCCGCATCGTGCGCGACAGCGCGGCCTTGCAGGTGGAGGGCGCGCGCACGGCGACGCCGCTCCTGCTGGCGGTGGATGCCGCCGATGAGGCGGCCTATCTCGAAGAGCGGTTCGGCCCCATCGCCTTCGTCGTGGCGGTGGCCGATGCGGCGGATGGCGTGGCCCGCGCCGCCCGCGCTGCGCACGAGAAGGGCGCCATCACCGCCGCGCTCTATTCTTCCGATGATGCCGAGATCACCCGCGCCGTGCCGGCCTATGCCCGCGCCGGCGTGCCGCTCTCCGTGAACCTCACGGGCGGCATCTATGTGAACCAGAGCGCGGCCTTCAGCGACTATCACGTCTCCGGCGCCAACCCCGCCGGCAATGCCTGCCTCACCGATGCGGCCTTCGTGGCCGGCCGCTTCCGCGTTGTGTGCGTGCGCCGTCCGGCCGCCGCCTGAGCCCTTATTCCGGAGATCATCATGGCTGACGCCTTCATCTGCGATTTCGCGCGCACCCCCATTGGCCGCTATGCCGGCGCCCTCAAGGACGTGCGGCCGGACGACCTTGCCGCCCATCCCATCCGCGTGCTCAAGGCGCGCAATGCGGGCGTGGACTGGGAGGCGGTGGATGACGTCATCCTCGGCTGCGCCAACCAGGCGGGCGAGGACAATCGCGACGTGGCCCGCATGGCCGCGCTGCTCGCCGGCCTGCCGGTGAGCGCGCCGGGCACCACCGTGAACCGCCTGTGCGGCTCTGGCCTCGATGCCGTGGGCATCGGCGCTCGCGCGATCATGACCGGGGACGCGGACCTCATCATCGCCGGCGGCGTGGAGAGCATGACCCGCGCGCCCTTCGTGCAGGGCAAGGCCACGGAGGCCTTCTCGCGGCAGGCGGAAATCTACGACACCACCATCGGCTGGCGCTTCATCAACCCGCTGATGAAGGCCCAGTATGGCGTCGATTCCATGCCAGAGACCGGCGAGAATGTCGCCGCCGACTTCGGCATTTCCCGCGCCGATCAGGATCTTTTTGCCTACCGCTCCCAGCAGCGGGCGAAGGCGGCGCAGGAGGCCGGCTTCTTCGCCCGCGAGATCGCGCCCATCGAGGTGAAGGGCAAGAAAACCTCGGTGCTGGTGGAGCGCGACGAGCATCCGCGCGGAGACACCACGCTGGAGCAGCTCGCAGCGCTGAAGACGCCCTTCCGCAAGGAAGGCGGCTCGGTGACGGCAGGCAACGCCTCGGGCGTGAACGACGGTGCCGGTGCCCTCATCCTCGCCTCAGAAGCGGCGGCGAAGAAGTATGGCCTCACGCCCCGCGCCCGCGTGGTCAGCGTGGTTCAGGCCGGCGTGCCGCCGCGCATCATGGGTATCGGGCCCGCGCCGGCGACCCAAAAGCTGCTGGCGAAGAACGGGCTCTCGCTCTCCGACATCGACCTCATCGAGCTGAACGAGGCCTTCGCCTCGCAGGCGCTGGCGGTGCTGCGCCAGCTCGGCCTCAAGGACGATGCGGAGCATGTGAACCCGCATGGCGGCGCCATCGCACTTGGCCATCCCCTCGGCATGTCTGGCGCGCGCCTCGCCATGACGGCGGTCAGCGCGCTGGAAGTCCGTGGCGGCAAGCGCGCGGTCGCCACCATGTGCATCGGCGTCGGCCAGGGCATCGCCGCCCTCATCGAGCGGGTCTGAGCGGTGGACGCGCAGGCTTCTACCATCTCAATCACCCGCCACGGCCCTGTGGCTGTCATTCACATCGACCATGCTCCGGTGAATG
>JAYSCE010000154.1:0-8869 GCA_041915035.1 Xanthobacter sp. | reverse complement strand
GAGCGGCTGATGGACATGGCCGCGCGCCGGCGCGGCATGGACCCCGCCGAGATCCGCCGGCGCAATATGGTGACGGCGGAGGAATTTCCCTACCGCACCGGCTCGGGCATCATCTGGGATCGCTCCGCGTTTCAAGAGTGCCTGCAAGGCGTGTGCGAGCTGGTGGATTATCCGGCGCTGGTGCGCCAGCGCGATGCGGCGCGGGCCGAGGGCCGCTGGGTCGGCATCGGCTTCGCGAGCTATGCGGAGCTGACCGGCATCGGCTCGCGCATCGCCGTCGCGCCGGGCATGCCCATCAATACCGGTACCGAGACCGCCTCCATCCGCATCGATGCCACCGGCGCCATCACCGCCGCCTTCGGCATCTCGTCCCACGGACAGGGGCTGGAGACGACGCTGGCCCAGGTGGTGGCCGACGAGCTGGGCTGCCGGATGGAGGACATCGAGATCCAGCATGGCGACAGCGCCCTCGTGCCTATGGGCACGGGCACCTACGCCAGCCGCTCGGCCGTGCTCGGTGGCGGCGCCGCCACAAAGTCCGCGAGGGTGGTGAAGGCGAAGGTGTTGAAAGCCGCAGCCTTCCTGATGGATGTGCCGGTGGAAGACCTTGAGGCCGAAGGCGGGGTCATCCGCGCCCGCTCTTCCAATGCAACAATGACGTTCCGGGAGGTCGCGCATGCGGTCTATGCGCAGATGGGGCGCATCCCCCATGAGCAGCGCGAGGACCTCGTCGCCTCCGAGAGCTACGATCCCTATCTCGGCACGGCCTGCGCCTCCACACACCTCGCCATGGTGGAGATCGACCCGGCAACCTTCGCAGTCACGGTGACGCGCTTTGCGGTGGCGGAGGATTGCGGGCGTATCATCAACCCGCTGATCGTGGATGGGCAGGTGCACGGCGCCGTTGCGCAGGGCATCGGGGCCTCCCTGCTGGAGGAGGTGGTGCACGACGAAGGCGGACAATTGCTGACGGCAAGCCTCGCCGACTATCTCGTGCCCATCGCCAGCACCATGCCGCAGATCGAGATCCTGCATGTGGAGGCGGATCTGCCGAACAACATCGGCGGCTTCCGCGGCATGGGAGAGGGCGGCACCATCGGCGCGCCGGCCGCCATCGCCAATGCGGTATCTGACGCGCTGGCGCCGCTCGGCATCGAGATCGATACGCTGCCGGTGACGCCAGATCGGCTCTTCCGGCTGGTGCAAGCCGCGCGCAGCTCCACATCCCTCTGACGCTGGCTCCGGCGACGGTAGGCAGAAACGGATCGGGCGCCGGCTCCTGAGGAACCGGCGCCCGTCTCTTCGCGGGAAGGTCTGAGTCAGCCGCGTCAGGGCAACGACTGCACCATCTCCTTCAGCCGGAACCTGATAATCTTGCCGGAACCCGTGCGCGGGATCTCGTCCACCTGATGCACCACGTGGGGCACCTTGTAGGACGAGAGGTGATGCCGGCAGTGATCGAGAAGCTGATCGGCATCGAACCCATCGTCGCGGGGCACGACGTACAGCGCCGGCACCTCGCCGAGTTGGGGATGGGGCACGCCCGCCACTGCGCAATCGAGCACGCTGGAGAACAGCAGCACCACTTCCTCGATCTCTGCTGGCGCGATGTTCTGCCCGCCGCGGATGATCAGTTCCTTCAGCCGGCCGGTGATGGTGACGAAGCCGTTGCGGTCGGCGCGGGCGAGGTCGCCGGTGTGGTACCATCCGTTGCGCAGGGCCTTGGCCGTTTCCTCCGGCTTGTTGTGATAGCCGAGCATCACGTTCGGCCCGCGCACGATCAGCTCGCCCTCCTCGCCTGCATCGAGATCGCGCACACTCGCGGGATCGACGATACGGAGCGCCACGCCCGGCAGGGGCAAGCCACACGACCCCATGACGCGCGAGGACGAGGCCGCGTTCATCGTCACCATGGTAGAGGTTTCAGTGATGCCATAGCCATCCAGCAGCGGCACGCCGAAGGCGCTTTCGAACGCGGTGTTGAGCGTCGCCGGCATGATGGCCCCGGCGGAGACACAGACGCGCAGGCCCGGCAGCGTGTCGCGTCCCTCTGCCTGCGCCGCCTCCATCAGATAATGGAACATGGTGGGCACGCCGGGGAAGACCGTGAACTCGCCCGTCTCGAGCAGCCGCATGGCCTCGCGCGTCGAGTATTTATCCAGGATGTATTCGCTCGCGCCGGTCGCGAGTATGGACAGCACCGAAAAGTTCAGCGCGTAGGAGTGGAACAGGGGCAGCGGCGAGAGCACATTGTCCTCGCTGCATAGCCCCACCACCGGGCTCCAGCACGCCGCCGTCACCCACAGCATGCTGCGGCAGGTCAGCAGCACGCCCTTGGCGCGCCCGGTGGTGCCAGAGGTGTAGATGATGAAGGACGCCGCATCGATATCCGCGGGATCGCGGGCAGGCGACGCGGACGGCAGCTCCGCCAACGCCTCGAAGCTGCGCAGGTCCCCGGCCGGGGCATCCACCAGCAGGAGGCCGGCGACGCTGGGCGCCTCGGCCCGCAATGCCTCCACGATTTCCGCGCGGGCGGCCGTGGTGACGACGATCCGGCACGCCGCGTCGGACAGGCGGTAGGAGACTTCGCCCGGAGCCGCCTCGGCGCTGATGGGCACCGCGACGCCCCCGGCCCGGACGACGGCGAGGCAGGCCTCCACCCAGGCGACGCCGTTCGGCAGCAGGATCGCGACGCGATCCCCCGGACCAACGCCGAGGCCGGCGAGATGCCCGGCAAGGTTCGCCGTGCGCCGCTCCAGATCGGCATAGGTGACCGCCCGCCGGGCGTCGCGGAACGCGATTTTCGCGCCGCGCTCCGTCGCATGCCGCCGCAACAGCTCCGGCACCGGAGCGATCAGATCCGCCTTGAGCATCCGTTCCTCCCCTTTGATGGCCGCGTTCTTTTGCGCGGCTGTCTTCACACCATGCAGAAGCCGCCGGAGATGGAGATCACCTGCCCGGTGATCCACGACCCCTTCGGCGAGGCAAGCAGGGCCACTGTGGGCGCGATGTCCTCCGGCTGGCCGAGACGGCGCAGCGGATAGAACTTGGTGAGCTTGTCGCGATTGGCTTCCACCCACGTGCGGTCATGGGCGGTCTCGACCAGCCCCAGGGAAACCGTGTTGGCCGTCACGCCGCTGCGGCCCAGTTCCCGGGCCAGCGATTTCATGAGGGCGATGGTGCCCGCCCGTGCCGCCGCGACGATGGCGAGCCCGGATTCGCCGACCCGCGAGGAGTCCCCGACGATGGCAATGAGGCGCCCATCGCCCGCCTTTTCCAGATGCGGGACAGCCGCGTGCGCGAGATGGTTGGCGCCATAAAGGCAGGTGTCGATCTGCGCCTTCCACTCCTTCTCGGTGGAGTCGGTGAACCGCTGGCGGATGGCGAGCCCGGCGTTATTGACGACGATGTTGAGCCCGCCGAAATCCGTGACGATGGCCTCGACCATCGCCTTGACGGCGGCGAAGTCGGCGACGTCCGCCTTGTAGGCCTTCGCCTCGCCGCCCAGCGCGCGGATCTCGTCCACGACCGCCTGCGCCTCTTCCGCCGAATTGCGGTAGTTCAGCGCGACGGTCGCGCCCTCGGCCGCGAGGGCCAGCGATATCTCACGCCCCACGTCGCGCGCCCCGCCGGTGACCAGCGCAACCTTGCCCTTGAGATTGAGATCCATGGAAAATCCGCCTTGCGTGAGATGATGGATGGAAACGGGGCCGCGCCTCACTCGTAGGCGTCCGCCCCCTTTCGAAGGCTCTGCCATTGGGCGTCGTCATGGCCGCACAGCACGGTGGCGCCGCCCGCCTCGATCCTGCGGATTTCCGCGATGGAGCGATTGTGCAGATCGACGTTCCAGGTGTTCTTCGGCACCACGTCGAGGTCGAGGCTGGTCCGCAGGCTCACCGCGTCGGAGGCCAGCAGGAAGGGACCGTCGCGGTCCAGGGCGACCAGCGCGCCCGTGAGCCCTGGCGTGTGGCCGGGAAACGGGATGAGGGTGACCCGGCCGTCGCCGAACAGATCCTTCTCGCCCTCTATCAGCTCCAGGGGATTTCCCTGGTCCCATTCGACAGGCAGGTAGCCTGCGGAAGCCGCATTCTCGGCCTTCGCCGCGGCGAGCTCGGCCGCGTGGACCACGACCGTCGCCTTGCGAAAAAACCCGTTGCAGCCGCAATGGTCGGGATGAAAATGCGAGCAGACGACCACGTCGATGTCGTCGGCCCCGAGACCCACGCAGGCGAGCTGCGAGACCACGTTGTCCTCGCGCCCCATGATCGGTGTCATGGCCCGTGCCACGCCGCCCCAGCGCGCTTCGGCATCGTCAACTACGGACGGGTGGCAGCCGGTGTCGAACAGGACGTTCCCCTGGGCATGGCGCAACAGGATGGAGGCAACCGGCAGCTCGATCGTCTCGCTGCGGTCGGCATCGGGCTGATAGATATGCCGCTTCATCCGGAGACGGCCGCCGGAAAGCACGTGCATCTTCATTGCTGTTTCCTCCCGTGCGGGACCGCTTACCGCCCCTCGAAGCGCGGCGGGTGCTTCTGGGCGAAGGCGTTGCGGCCCTCCTGATAGTCGAAGCTGCGGGATGCGCCGTCGATGCGCGCCTGAGCAGCATCGAGATCGAGCGCGCCGGGCCCCATGGCGAGCCCGTCGAGAATGAACTTCGCGCCGCTCACGGAGAGCGGCGCATTCGCCGCGATGCGCCCGGCGAGGGTCCGCGCGGCGACCATCGGGTCGTCGGCAATCTCGTCCGCGAAGCCGATGCGCAGCGCCTCCGCGGCGAGGATGCGATCCGCCGTATAAAGGATGCGTTTCGCCTGCCTGAGCCCGACGAGAGACAGCAGACGCTGGGTGCTGCGCACGCCATAGACGATGGAGAGCTTTGCCGCCGGGATGCCGAAGATCGCCGTCGGCGCGGCGATGCGGAAATCGCAGGACATGGAGAGGTGGCACCCCCCGCCGAGGCAATAGCCGGAGACCACGGCGATGGTCGGCTTGCCGGCCCCGGCGATGGCGTCGGACGAGGCATCCACCGCCACTTCGTACTCCACGCTCTGCTCCAGCGTGTGGCGCACCACGGGGAATTCGGAGATGTCCGCTCCGACGCTGAAGTCGGCGCCCGCGCCGGCGAGCAGGATCGCCCGCACATCTTGGTCAGCTCCAAGTTCCGAGAATATGCGCGCCACATCCCGCCACATGGCGAGCGTCATGGCGTTGCGCTGCGCCGGACGATTGAGCGTGACGGTGGCGATGTGATCCTCGACGACGACTTCGATATCCGCCATTCAGCCCTCCCTGGCCCCGATGTCCGCCTCGTTGACGACGAGGGGCGCAAGAACTTGGCGCAGCTTGTCCGGAAGTGGAATAGGCCGGTTCGTGGCGCGGTCCACGTAGACATGGATGAAATGACCCTGCGCGGCCGCTACATCGTCCGCGTCGCGGAAGATGCCGATCTCGTATCGCACGCTGGTGGTTCCGAGGCGCCCGACCCGCAGGCCCACATGCACTTTCGAAGGAAAGGACAGGGACGAGAAATACTGGCAGCGCGTTTCCACCACGAGCCCGATGACGGGACTGGCCTCAACGTCCAGCGCGCCTGTCTCGATGAGGTAATGGCCAACGGCCGTGTCGAAGAAAGAGTAATAAACCACATTGTTCACGTGCTGGTAGACATCATTGTCCATCCAGCGCGTCGTGATCTCCCGGAAGTGTCGATAGTTCTGCCGTCGGTCCGGCGTCTTGCGCGCGCTCACCTGCCGCCTCCCTTCCAGACCTGCCCGCAGACGGGCACCAGCATTTCTTGCGCGGCCGTCGTGCCGTCGGACGACATCCGCGGCGATCGGATCCGCCGATCAATTCGTAACTTGCATTAATAGACTGAAAGTGCTGTTGTCAATGCCGCACCGACCGACACGCGGCCGACTGCCCGGCCTTCGACAGCATTTCCTGCGGCGATCACCAGTCCATACTGCACCGCAGAATGAAATAATCGCGCCGCGGCAATCTAAACGTCTGTTTATGAAAGCACTGGTCGGAGCTGGGACAGACCAACCGGACGCTAAGCCGGAAAGGCGCGCCGGATCACGCAGGAGGAAGACGGATGTCCAGGATTGCACACGTGGCGACACTCTGCGCCACGCTTGCCATGTCGCTGCCGGCCTATGCTCAGGCCCCCGCCACCGGCAAGATTTCCAACGATGTGGTGAAGATCGGCGTTCTCACCGACATGTCGGGGCAGTTCTCCCATGAATCGGGCGAGGGATCCGTCACGGCGGTGAAAATGGCCGTAGAGGACTTCGGCGGGAAGGTCCTCGGCAAGCCCATCGAGGTTATCGTCGCCGACCACCAGAACAAGACCGAGGTCGCCATCGCCAAGGCGAAGGAATGGTTCGACGTCGACAAGGTCGATATGATCGCCAACCTCATCAATTCGGCCGTGGCCATCGGCGTCGCCGGGGTAGCCAAGGAGAAGAACGGCATCGCCATCATCAACGGCTCGGGTTCCTCGCGCCTCACTGGCGACATGTGTACGCCGAACTCGATCCACTATGCCTACGACACCTATGCGCTGGCCGTCGGCACGGGGAACGCGCTCATCAAGCAGGGCAAGAAGAACTGGTTCTTCCTGACCGCGGACTACGCCTTCGGCCATGCCCTTGAGGCCGACACCGCGTCGGTGGTGAAGGCGGGCGGAGGCAACGTGGTGGGCTCCGTGCGCTACCCCATCAATACCCTCGATCACGGCTCCTTCATGCTTCAGGCGCAGGGATCGGGCGCGGACGTGATCGCGGTTGCCGGCTCCGGCACCGTCTTCATCAACGCCGTGAAGGCCGCGCACGATTTCGGTCTGACGCAGTCCGGCAAGCAGTCCCTCGCCGGGCTCCTCGTGTGGATCACCGACATCCATTCCATGGGTCTGGAGAACGCCCAGGGCCTCGTGCTCACCAATGCCTTCTACTGGGATCGGGACGATGAGACCCGCGCCTTCTCCAAGCGCTTCGAGGCGCGTATGGGTCGCAAACCGCACATGGGCGATGCGGGCGACTATTCCTCCACCATGCATTATCTGAAGGCCGTCGAGGCTGCCGGAACCGACGAGGCTCAGGCGGTGATGGCCAAAATGCGCGAGATGAAGGTCAACGACTTCTTCGCCAAGAACGGCTACATCCGCGCCGATGGCCGGTTCATTCACGACATGTACGTTTATCAGGTGAAGAGCCCGTCGGAATCAAAGGGGCCGTGGGACTATTACAAGCTGGTTCAGGTCATTCCGGGCGAGCAGGCGTTCCGCCCACTGTCCCAGAGCCAGTGCCCGCTGATCAAGAAGTAGTGGTCTCTGGGCGGCCCCGGCGTGGGGCCGCCCGCTTCCCTGGCCGGGGCACATCCTGCGGCGCGAGATCCTGGGGGGGCGCATCCTGAGCATGCGTTTCCTCGTCCGACACCAAAATCTCGACCATCCGGTCGCCGGCCTGCGAAGCGCCGTAGAGGGCGGGATCGTAATTGAGGCGGTAACGCATGTCGGGAGCCTCGATGGGTTTGCGGCACTTGTCGCACACCACCACCGCGGAAAAGTCGTGCCCACAGTCGAGATGCGTGAGCACCAGCGGCCGATCCCCGGCGGACAGCCATCGGTCGCCCCACGCCCCCATGGTGATGAATGCGCCGTAGAGATCCTTGCCCATTTCGGTGAGCCGATATTCGTAGCGCTCGGGCAAATCCTGATACTTGACCCGCGCAAAGACCCCGCGCGCCACCAGCCGGCCGAGCCGTTCGGTGAGAATATTGGGCGCGATCCGCAGCTCGGTCTGCATCTGGTCGAAGCGCCGCACGCCGAAGAACGCCTCGCGCAGGATGAGAAAGCTCCAACGGTCGCCGATGATCTCAAGCGACCGCGACACCGAGCTCGGGCGACCGCGCGAGAAGCTTGCGGACTCTGCCGTCCGTCGCGCCCGCTTCGCCGGTTCCACGGGGGTGCGGCCGGCGCCCGGTCCGTCGCGGTAGCGCACGCGGTTTGCCTTCACCTCGCCGAGGCAGTGGGAACAAGCCACGTAGGGCTCGCACTCCGCGCCGCACGTGGCGTGGATCAGTCGCAGCGGCGGCCCTTCCGGCCCCGACAGCCATCGGTCGCCAAAGCGGATCAATGCGACGAAGCTAGGATAAAGCTCCATGCCGCAGCGGGTGAGATGATATTCGGCCCGGCTTGAGTTCGCCGAATAATGCACCTGCCGGAAAATGCCCCGCACGGTCAGGCGCTTCAGCCGTTCCGCGAGCGTTCCGCGGGGCAGCCCGAGCGCGGTTCTGAACTCCTCGAAACGGCGCGCGCCGAAGAATGCCTCGCGGATCACCAGAAAGCTCCAGGCATCGGACACGATGGAGATGGTCCGCCCGACGGAGCAGTTTCGCTCAAAGAGCGGCGAGACGGCGCGGCTTCGCGATGCGGCCTTCACGCTCGCCGGAAGGGTCGCACGCTTGTCGGTCGACATTCTTTTATCGATCCTCCGTGGCGGATTTCCGTCCGTTTATAATACGGACTTTCCGCCGCGTCGCGCGGATCCGACGGCGCGGTGTTTTTCACCGCGCGTCACGAAGCATCTTCCCTTGGTTTAAGCCTGCGCTACCGCGTCCGTGCCACCTTTGCGCTCGCGCCTCTCAAGGCTGGCGCCGCAATGGCACGCTCCAACAAGAACGCTCCGGCTCGATGCAAACCAAGCAGCTGTCGTCCGACCGGCTCGATTGTTGGGGATGATTCGGGCCCTCGTCGCTCCAGCGTACGGGCAATTCTCAACACGGCATGAGCGCGCCAACTCCTCCTGGATGTATGCGTCGGCTCCAGAAATTTGGTAATCAGGTTGAAGCACGTGGTCTTACCGGCACC
>JAYSCE010000153.1:7082-8872 GCA_041915035.1 Xanthobacter sp. | reverse complement strand
CGCGCAGCTTCAAGGGGTTCGCCATGTTCTCGAACACGCTCTTGTGCGGGTAGAGCGCATAGTTCTGGAACACCATGGCGATGTCGCGGTCCTTGGGCGGCAGGGCGTTGATGGGCTTCTCGTCGAACAGGATCTGGCTGTCCGGGCCGACGGAATAGGCGCGCCACGCCTGCTTGCCGGTGTTGATGTCGTAGGCGGTGACGTGGCACTGCACGCCGAACTCGCCGCCGGAAATGCCCACGAGGACCTTGTCCTTCACCGGCATCACCGTGGCGGTGTTGGTCTCGCCCTTCTTGGGATCGCCGTTCACCACCGACCAGGCCACCTTGCCGGTCTTGGCGTCGAGCGCCACGACCTTGGTGTCGGCCTGATGCAGGAACACCTTGCCGTCGGCATAGGCGAGGCCGCGGTTCACCGTATCGCAGCACATCACCGGAATGACGGTGGGATCCTGCTTCGGCTCGTACTTCCAGATGATCTTGCCTTCGTTGTTGAGGTCGAGGGCATAGACGATGTTCGGGAAGGGCGTGTGGACATACATGATGTCGCCCACGACCAGCGGAGAGCCCTCATGGCCGCGCAGCACGCCGGTGGAGAAGGTCCAGGCAACCTGGAGCTTGTTCACGTTGTCGGTCGTGATCTGCTTGAGCTTGGAATGGCGCGTGTTGGCGTAGTCGCCGGTCTGGAGAACCCACTGGTTGGGGTCCTGGGTAAGCTTGAGAACACTGTCATTCGCGCTGGCGGGCGCGCCGAAAAATGCGGTTGCCGCCGCCGTGGCGGTCAAAACCAAAAGACGTCTCATCCGGGCTTCCTCCGATGGATGCGGGTCCGCCTCCACGCGCATGTGGAGCGGGAAACGCACTGAGCGTTTGTTTTCGCCTTGGGGGACTCCATCTACTTCGGCAGCGTGTCACGACCGGCGTGATGCCCTGAAGCCTTGCGGTGACAAGTGCGTCCCGCAGGCCTGCGAACCAACCCCGCGTTCCCCGCACGGAGCTGTTGAAGCCGAAGCTGTGAGGAACGTAAGCAATGTTTTCGCCCAACGCAATACGCCAAATGTCCCGTTGACGAGGCGATTTATACTGCGAGCGCGAAGTCGCCTTGCGTAATATTGCGACGCAGCAATATTCGCGTTTGGCAGCAGGCTGCCGCCTACTCCCATTCCAGTTCGTGGTAGGCCGCAGTTGCGTTGCGGGCGTTGAAGTCGTCGAACAATTGCCAGTCCGGTGCTTCCGCGCGACCCGCCGAGCGCGCCGCCTCGGCCATGGTGCCGCCGGCCTTGACCGTGGCGCGCACGTCGGCGACCAGGCGATTGAGATAGCGCTCGGTTGGTGCCGCCGCCTCGGGCCAGGGGACCGAGGCGGGGCCATGGCCGGGCACCACGCGGGCCGCCGGGCGGCGCTTCATTTCGTCCAGGATCGCGATCCAGCCCAGAGCCTTGCCGTCGAGGGCGGGGACGTGGCCGAGAAACAGCAGGTCGCCGAGGAACCAGGTGCTCGTCTTTTCGTCGAACACCGTGAGATCGGTGGCGGTGTGGGCGGTCTGCCACGCTTCGAGCCTCAGCGGACGCCCTCCCAGATCGATGGTGCGCACCGTGTCCACCGTCTCGTCCGGCAGGATCACCCGCGTTCCCTCGGCGGCCTGTGGCCCGATGAGACGCTCGGTCGCGGAAAGATAGGAGGCGGCGCGCGCCGAGAGCGCTTCCGGCAGGTTGTGATGGCCGATGAAGGTCACGCCCGGCCCCACGAACGCGGCATCGCCGAGGACGTGGTCGGGGTGCATGTGGGTGT
>JAYSCE010000153.1:0-7072 GCA_041915035.1 Xanthobacter sp. | reverse complement strand
GTCCGCGCCCGAATCGCCGCCTTCAGCGCCTGCCCCGACGCCTTGCTGCCGCCGGTGTCGATCACCGCGACCGCATCGCTGCCGACGATGAAGCCAGCATTGCCGACGAAGCCGAGATTCTTCGGCAGCGCAAGGGCATAGGGGGCCTGATGGACGAAGACCCCGGGGGCCACCTCGCTCACGGCGAACGGCTCCGGCTGCGCTTGCGCTGCCGCCGGAATCGCGCCGACCAGCAGCGCCGTGAGGGCCAGACCGGCGGCGACGCGCGGCACCATCGGGGGCTCGCAGCCATGGGCTCCGGAACACGCCATCTCACCCCTCCCGCAGCAGAGGAAAACGCGCAGCCAGGGCGGCGCGCTCGGCCTCGATCCATGGACCATCGCGCATGGCCCGCGGCAAGGCGAGACACACCTCCTCGACGACATAGGTCGGCCGGGGCGCCAGCATCACCACGCGATCCGCCAGCTCCAGCGCCTCGCGCACATTGTGCGTGACCATGAGCACGCTGGTCCCGCCATCCGCCGCCAGCGCCACGTAGCGCCGCAGCTCGGCGGCGGCCTGGGCGTCGAGGGAGACGAAGGGCTCATCGAGCACCAGAAGGTCCGGCTCCAGTGCCATGGCGCGCGCCAGCGACACCCGCCGCGCGAGGCCCAGGGACAGCTCGCCGGGATAGCGCGTGGCGTGGGCCGTGAGGCCGAAGCGTTCGATCAAGGGCGCGAGGTCCATGGCCCTTCGCAGCTTCGGCAGCACGAGGCGGATGTTCTCCTCCACCGTGCGCCACGGCAAAAGGCGCGGCTCCTGGAAGGCGACGCCGATGGAGAGGGTCGCGGGGTCGGGCCTCACCTCGCCCTCGAAGGCACGGTCGAGCCCGGTGAGAATGCGCAGCGTCGTGGTCTTGCCGCAGCCCGAGGGTCCGATGAGGCAGACGAATTCGCCGCGCGCGATCGTCAGCGTGATCCCGCGCACGGCCTCCATCGGCGCGCCATCGGGCCGCCGGTATGTCTTGGCGCGGATGACCGCCTTAATGAGCGGTGAGGCGCCAGCGTCGGACATGGGCTTCATAGGGCTGCAGCACGCCGTATTCGATGGCCAGCATGACCGCCATGAAGGCCAGCGAATAGCCGAGCACGGCGGTCACGTCGAACAGCTGGAAATAGACCGAGATGGCGTAGCCGACGCCGTTGGGGCGCCCCAGCAACTCCACCACCAGCACGATCTTCCACACCAGCGCGAGGCCGGAGCGGGCCGCCCCCGCGATATGCGGCTGCAACTGGGGGATCAGCACATGGCGCAGCCGGTCCATCCGCGACAGGCGAAAGGCGCTCGCCATCTCGTCCAGCTCCGGGGAGAGCGCGCGGGTGCCCTCGCGCATCAGCACCGCGACGGTGGGAATCTTGTTGAGCGCCACGGCGAGCACGGCCGCCGCCTCGGTCAGTCCCAGCCAGATGTAGCAGAGCACGGTGATGACCAAAGCGGGCGTGTTGAGCAGAACGATCACCCAGGTGTCGAAGGCGGTGTCGAGCCTGCGCGAGCGGCCGAGCGCGACGCCGATGGCGCAGCCCAGCGCCATGGCCACCACAAAGGAGACCACCACCCGGGCCAGCGTGATGGCGATGTTGGAGATGAGATCGCCCCCGGTCGCCTCCCGTGCGATGAAGGTGAACACCGCATGCGGCGCCGGAAGGGACCGGCTGTGCGCCAGGGTCGCCGTGATCTCCCACGCCAGCAGCAGCAGGACGAGCGAGGCCGCCCGCGCCACGGCGCTGGAGGACAGCAGCTTCATCGCGCCGCCGGCGCCTGGAAATAGAGGTCCGCCGGCAGACGTGTGGCGCTGCCCACCAGCTTCGCGCCGCCGAGCTTGACCAGAACGGCGTAAAGCTGCGCGGCAAGCGTCTGCTCCTCGGCGAGCGACAGCCGGGGGATGCCGGCGAGGAAGCCGCGCCGTAGCGCCTCGAAGGTGGCTTCGTCGCCCGCCTGCATCTGCGCTCGCGCCGCAGCCCAGCCGGGATCGGAGCGGGTGGGGTCGGGATCGGCCAGCGCCGCCTTGGTCGCCCGCGAGGCGGCGGCGAAGGCCGCCACCGTGCCGGGGTTCGCGCGGGCGAAGGCGCCGTCGAACACGTAACCCACCAGCGTGGGCTCATGGGCGAGGCCGAAGCCCTTCACCATCTCCTCCACGGTGAGCATCTGCCGGAAGCCCTTGGGTTCGAGCCGCGCGGCGAAGGTCCAGTAGATCAGCGCGGCGTCGAGATTGCCGGCCTCGAGCTCGGCGGCGAGCAGGGGCGGGGCGGCGAACACCGGCTGCGCGGCTGTCTGAAGGTCGAGCCCGGCCTTCTCCTGCGCCGTCGCCTTGAGCATGAGCCAGCTTTTGTCCAGCGGCCCGCCGGCGACGCCCAGCCTCTTGCCGGCGAGGTCGGCGACGGAGCGGATGGGGGAGCCCTTGGGCACCATCACCGCGCCTTCCGAGGAGGAGAAGGGGATGTAGACGAGATCGCGCCCGTCCGCCTTCACCCGCGCCGCCCAGAGCAGGTCGCTGACGATGGCGTCGGCCGCGCCCGCCATGAAGGCGACACGCCCGGCATCGTTGTTGGCATAGCGGTTGACGTCCAATGTGACGCCGTTGGCGGCATCGAGCCCCAGCGCGCCCATGGCCGCGATCTCCCAGGCGGCGGAGCCAAATTGCAGGATGCCGAGGCGGATGGCTGGCGGGGCGGCACGCGCGGGAGAGAGCAGCCCGACGCCCGCGAGGGCTGCGCCGGACAGCGCGGCGCCTGAGAGCGCCAGCAGGCGGCGGCGCGTGAGCATGGCCTTCCTCCCGAAATCCTCCGGTCGGCGCCGCGCCTGCGGCCCCGCCCGATGCGTCGCCACTGTGGCGACGCCGGGAAGAGGTGTCCATAACGATCTGAAATAAAAGGTTTTTCTGAGAGGAATTTAAGAAAGCCGGTGGGGAAGAGTTCCCGCTTCACACCGGCCGGCGGTCCTCGATGGTCTTGGCGTCGACGGGCAGCGTGCCCGGCGAAAGCACCACGAGCCGGCCGCGCAGCTTGGTGGCGGAGCGGATGTCCTCCAGCAGGGCATCCTGCGAGAGCGCGGCGGCGTCGGCCACTTCGATCTCCAGCGCCATGTCGTCCTGGTCGCCAGCGCGATCCACCACGAGGCGGGCCTTCGCCACGGCGGGATGCTTCTTCACTGCCGCCTGCACCTGCACGGGGTGAACGAACATGCCGCGGATCTTGGTCGTCTGGTCGGCGCGGCCCATCCAGCCCTTGAGACGGATATTGGTGCGCCCGCAGGGGCTTGTGCCAGGCATCACCGCGGAGAGGTCGCCGGTGGCGAAGCGCACGAGGGGGTAGTCGGGCTCGAACAGGGTAACGACCACCTCACCCACCTCGCCCACAGCCTCCACCGGATCACCGGTGCCGGGGCGCAGGATTTCCACGAGGCAGCCCTCGTCCACGATCATCCCGTCCTCCGCCTCGCTCTCATAGGCGACGAGGCCGAGATCGGCCGTGCCGTAGCACTGGCGAGCGGTGATGCCGGCGGCCTTCAGCTCGGCCCGGTGGGCCGGCAGGAAGGCCTCGCCGGACACCAGCGCCTTGGTGAGGGAGGAGATGTCGGTGCCGGTCTCGCGTGCCTTGTCCACGAGGATCTTCAGGAAGGAGGGCGTGCCGCCGTAGCCCTGCGGCCGGATGTCGGCGATGGCGCGCAATTGCAGATCGGTCTGGCCAACGCCAGCCGGCACCACGGCGCAGCCCAGCGCATGGGCGCCGCTCTCCACCATCGAGCCCGCGGGGGTGAGATGATAGGAAAAGGAGTTGTGGACGATGTCGCCGGCCCGGAAGCCGGCCGCGAACAGGCCGCGGGCGAAGCGCCAGAAATCGGGGCCGTGGCCCTCCACGTCATAAATGGGGCCGGGCGACATGAAGATGCGGGCGAGCTTGCCGGGCGGCGTCGCATTGAGGCCACCGAAGGGGTAGCTCCTCGGCTGGATTTCCAGAAGGTCCGACTTGCGGGTGACCGGAAGCTGCGCCAGCGCCGCCCGCGTGGTGATGGCGGCCGGGTCCACATCCTTGAACAGCGCGGCGAAATAAGGCGCCTTCGCCTTGGCGTGGGCGACCTGCGCGGCGAGGGCCTGAAGCAGGGCCTGCTCGCGCGCTTCCGGGTCGCGGGTCTCGCTGGCGTCGTAGTGGCGGTTCGGATCGGTCATGGTCGGACTCTTGTCGAAAGCTGGCCGGGTAACGTGCTCTGCTCCCCGGCCGACTGGAGCGCGAGCGGAAGGAGAGCCGGGGTCCAGCGCTCAAATTCGCCGAAGGCGGCCGGATCGGAACCGCAGGGGAGATCGGGCCGGTTGCGCCGAAGTATCTCCTGGACCCCGGATCGGCGCTCCGGCTGCGCCGTCGCTTGTCCGGGGCACGGCTACAGCCACCGCTTCCGGCGCTTGAAGCTCTTCAGGTTCTTGAAGCTCTTTCTCTCCTCGCCGCCGCCCTGGCCGAGGTAGAATTCCTTCACGTCCTCGTTGGTCTGCAGCATCTCGGCGCTGCCATCGAGCACGATCTTGCCCTGCTCCATGATGTAGCCGTAGTCGGCCACGGAGAGCGCCACGCGGGCGTTCTGCTCCACCAGGAGGATGGTGACGCCGAGGTCCTGGTTCAGCTTCTTGATGATGGAGAACACCTCCTTCACCAGAAGCGGCGAGAGACCCATGGAAGGTTCGTCCATGAGGATGAGCTTGGGGCGGGACATGATGGCCCGACCGATGGCCAGCATCTGCTGCTCTCCGCCGGAGAGATAGCCGGCGAGACCCGTGCGCTCCTTGAGGCGGGGGAAGTATTCGTAGACGCGCTCGATGTCGCTCTTCACCTCGTTGTCGCGGCGGGTGAAGGCGCCGAGGCGCAGGTTTTCGAGGCAGGTCATGTCGGCGATGATGCGGCGGCCTTCCATCACCTGGAAGATGCCGCGGCGGACGATCCTGTCCGGCTCGATGCCGTTGATGCGCTCACCCATGAAGGTGACGTCGCCGCGCGTGATCTCGCCGTCCTCGGTCTTCAGGAGGCCGGAGATCGCCTTCAGCGTGGTGGACTTGCCGGCGCCGTTGGAGCCGAGCAAGGCGACGATCTGGCCCTTCGGCACCTTCAGCGAAAGGCCGCGCAGGACGAGGATGACGTCGTTGTAGACCACCTCGATATTGTCCACCGACAGCAGCGGCGGCGCGGTCTCGGCGGCGGGTTCGAACTTCAGTGCGGCCTCGGCCATGGCATTCATCCTCATCGCACCGTCATGCCGGGCTTGTCCCGGGCATCCACGTCGTCCCGCAGGAGCCGACCGAGCCCGATGCCCGGCCGTCCCACGTGGATGGCCGGAACCCGCATGTTTGCGGGTTCCGTTCTCGGAGGCAGAAGTCGGCAACAGCCGACTTCCGGGACAAGCCCGGCCATGACGCCTGGTTAGAGCCTCACCAGCCCTGCAGCTCGGTCTTGCGCGGCAGGTCGATGGTGGCGACCTTTTCGAGCTTGATGGTGCCGGCCTTCACGAGGTCAGAGACGGACGCGTCGGTGGGGCCCGTCACCACGGAGCGGTAGAGATCCACGCGGGTGGTGGGGCGGTGGTCGGTGGCGGTCCAGGTGGAGGGATTGCACACGCCGTCCATGCCCTTCGGCACCCAGTCCTTCTTCTGGTACATGCCGTCGCGGATCTTCACGCCGGTCACGCCGCCGTTCTTGTCCGCCCACTCCATGGCTTCCTTCATGTAGAGCGCGGTGCAGATGGCGGTGAGGTAGTGCACCGGGCGATAGGCGGTGCCGGACGGGTCGGAGATCTTGGAAATCTCCTTCGCGGTGGCGAGGCCGGGCGCCGAGCCGTTCCAGGTCACGGCGGTGCGCACCGGGAAGACGACGCCGTTGGCGGCCTCGCCCGCGGCCTTCATGGCGTTCTCGTCCATGCCCCACACGTTGCCGAGGAACTGCACGTCCACGCCAGCCGTCTTGCAGGCCTTCAACACCGAGATGTTGGAGCCGGCGGTGTTGCCGAGATAGGCGTAGTTGGCGCCGGACTGCTTCAGCGTCAGGCACTGGGGCGTGTAGTCACCCGGCGTGAGGGCGAAGGTGATGGGGTCGAGCACCTCGAAGCCCAGCGACTTCGCGTACTCCGCCGCAGCTTCCTTGGGCGAGTTCGGATAGGGGTGGTTCGCGCCCATGTGGACCCACTTGGGCTTGCCTTCCTTGCCCTTTTTCTTCCAGTCGTCGGCGGCCCACTGCACCATGGCGCGGGCGGCGTCGGAATAGGACGGGCCATAGAAGAAGTTGAACGGCGCGGCGCGCTCGCTCTTCGGGTTTACCTTGCCCACGGGATCGGTGAGGGAGGCGGAGTAGGAGCCCGAGTAGTAGGGAATCTCCTCCTTCGTCACCATGCCCACGAGGGCTTCGGTGTCCGCGGTGCCCCAGCCCTGGATGGCGACGACCTTGTCGGTGCCCACCCACTTCTTGAACGCGGCCAGCGCGCGCGGCACCTGGTAGCCGTATTCGTTGAAGTCGGAATTGATCTTCTTGCCGTTCACGCCGCCGTTGGCGTTGATCCAGGCGATGGTGTCCTGGATGCCCTGTCCGTAGGGCTGTCCCACGTCCGAGGTGCCGCCGGAATAATCGGCGAGGTGGCCGATGTTGATCGACTGCGCGAGCGCGGGGGTCGCGGCGGCGAGCGCCAGCGCAGAGACGAGGGAAAGGGTCAGTCGCTTCATCTGTGGCTCCTTGGGTTTCCTCTTGCGCCGGGCGGTCTGCGCCGCCTCGGCTCGGGTTTCGTCGGGACCTGAACGCGTCAATAGGAGAAGGGATAGAGCTTCCAGTAGGCCTTGATAAGCCGCCAGCGGTGGGCGAGGCCGTCCGGCTCGAAGATCAGGAACAGGATGATGGTGGCGCCGATCAGCATCTCGCGCATGTAGGTGATGCCGTCTTTGAGGTGCAGCGCCTGGTCGATGGCAGAGCCCTGCAGCGCGGAGGCGAGCCAGCCGGTGGCCTCCGGCAACAGCACCATGAACACGGTGCCCATCAGCGAGCCCATGATGGACCCCAGCCCGCCGATG
>JAYSCE010000152.1:0-8928 GCA_041915035.1 Xanthobacter sp. | reverse complement strand
CGGCCGAGAGCGCAGCGGGCTGCGCCGGTCCGGTGTCGGAAGGCCCCGCCCGGAGCCAGACCGGGCGGGGGAAGGCGGCGCGGGAGGTCGCCGCCTCAGTCGGATGCTCAGTTGGCGCCGATGCCGGTCTTCATCTTGGCGACCGCGGCGTCCGTCGGGAACACGGTGACGAGGTTGCCGCCCTGCCACTGCATCAGGAAGGGCACGGCGCGGGTGTTCTGGCCCTGCTCGGAGAACTTGGCGCCCCAGCCGGTCGAGGTCTGGCCCACCGGGATGTCCACCGCGAGGACGGCGGCGCGCACCTTGTCGGCGTCCGTGCTCTTGGCGCTGGCGATGGCGTCGAAGAACACCTTGGCGCCCATGTAGTTGGCGAGCGAGTGGCCCGAGCGCGGCTCGATGCCGTACTTCGCCTTGTACTTCGCCGCGAACTCGGTGATGCCCGGCGCCGCCTTGGGGTTGGTGTTGTACTGGGTGAAGTCCACGTCGAGGGCGCCTTCCATGTTCTCCGCGCCCACGGCCTGCATGGTGTCGCGGGTGGAATAGCCGCCGCCGGCGCCCATCACCGCCTTGGGCTTGTAGCCCTGGTCCTTCATCTGGCGGAAGAACAGCACGGTGTCGTTCTGGTAGGAGGTCTGCAGCACCACGTCGGCACCCGAGGACTTCAGGCGCAGGATGACGGGGGTGAGGTCCACCGACTTCGCCGAATAGGGCAGCACCTCAACCACGTTGAGGCCCTTCTCCTTGGCGCGAGCCTTCTGATAGCCGGAGACGGTCTGGCCGTAGAGGCTGTCCTCGTGGATGATGCCGATCTTGAGGTCGCCGGGCTTGGCGTTGAGCGCCGGGGCGATGGCCTCGATGATCGAATCGACCATGCGGTTTGCGAAGTCGCGCGCCGTGGCGTTGGTGCGGAAGACGTACTTGAAGCCGCGCTCGGTGATGGGATCGGAGATCGCGCCCAGCTCGAAATAGGGGATGTTGGCGAGCTCGGTCACCTGCGTCGCCGCCAGCGACAGGGACGAGGAATAGGTGCCGAAGATGGCCGAGACCTTGTCCACCGAGGTGAGGCGCCGCGCTTCGCCGACCGCCTGGTTGGGATCGACCGCGTCGCCCTTGATGAACTCGATCTTCTGGCCGTTGAGGCCGCCGGCCGCGTTGCGCTCCTCCACCGCCAGCTCGAAGCCGCGGAAGCTCTCGTCGCCGAGCAGCGCGAGGGTGCCGGAGAAGGGATAGAGGGCGCCGAATTTCACCGTGCCCTGCGCCGCTGCGGGCTGGGCTACGGCCAGCGGAACGACAGCAAGCATAGCGGCGGCGAGCGCCGCGCGCGCAAACATCTTCATGGTTTCCTCCCTCCGCCGACCCCGGTTCGGGCCGGGCGATTCAAACCGTTGCTCGGGCACGGTTTTCGTGCCCTTCGGCTGCGGTCCGGCGTGGCGGCCGGCCCGTCTGGCGAGGCGGATAATGCAGATAACCAAGTTGCCTGACAAGTGCGACCTATGTATTTTCCTCGCCGACCAGAACGCGCCGTGATGAGGGCGCCGCCGGGACCGGGCGCGGCCGAAAAGGCCGCCGCCGACAGGTGCCGGAAAGCCTCGCAGAAGGCGCAAGGGAGGAAGCCGGTGGCAGAGATTTCCAAGACCATGCGACAGGTCCGCTTTGCGGGCGCGGGCGGTCCCGAGGTGGTGACGGTCGAGACGGCGGATGTGCCGCGTCCCGGCCCGGGGCAGGTGCTGGTGGAAGTGGTGGCGGCGGGCGTGAACCGGCCGGACTGCCTCCAGCGCGCCGGCAACTATCCCCCGCCTCCCGGCGCCACCGACGTGCCCGGCCTCGAGATCGCCGGCCGCGTGGTCGCGCTGGGCGAGGGCGTCACCTCCCCGAAGATCGGCGACGAGATCTGCGCTCTCGTGATTTCGGGCGGCTATGCCGAATACTGCATCGCCGAGGCGCCGCTGTGCCTGCCGATCCCGAAGCCGCTGTCGCTGCTGGAAGCTGCCGGACTGCCGGAGAACTACTACACGGTCTATGACAACGTCTTCACCCGCGGCGGTCTGAAGGCGGGCGAGACCATCCTCATCCATGGCGGATCGAGCGGCATCGGCTCCACCGCCATCCAGCTCGCCCACCATTCCGGCGCGCGCGTGATCGCCACGGCGGGCTCCAAGGAGAAGTGCGACTTCTGCCTGTCGCTCGGTGCCGACGCGGCCATCAACTATCGCGAGGGCGATTTCGTCACCGAGGTGAAGGCGCTGACCGACGGCAAGGGTGTCGAGGAAATCCTCGACATGGTGGGCGGCCCCTATGTGGCGCGCAACCTCCAGGCCCTCGCGGTGGAGGGCCGCCTCGTGCAGATCGCCTTCCTCCAGCCGAGCGAGGTCACCATCGACCTCATGCCGGTGATGCTGAAGCGCCTCACCTTCACCGGCTCGACGCTGCGCGCCCGCCCGGTGGCGCTGAAGAAGGCCATCGCCGACGCCCTCATGCGGGACGTGTGGCCGCTGCTCGACGCCGGCAAGGTGAAGCCCTTCATCCATGCCACCTTCCCGCTGGAGCAGGCGCGGGAAGCCCATGCGCTGATGGAATCGAGCGCGCACCTCGGCAAGATCATGCTGGAGACCGGCCGGTGAGCGCGCGTGTCGCTTTCGTCACGGGCGCTGGTCGCGGCATCGGCCGCGCCCAGGCGGATGCCCTCGCCGACGCGGGCCTTGCCGTCGCCTATGTGGATCATGATGCGGCCCTCGCGAACGAGGCCGCAGAGGCCGCCATCGCGCGCGGCGCCGCCGCCATCGGCCTTGCGGCCGACGTCTCCGACTATGCCGCCGTGGAGGCCGCCGCGCAGGCGGCGGCTTCGGCGCTCGGGCCGGTGGAGGTGTTGGTGAACAATGCCGGCATCTCGCCCAAGAGCGGGGCCGACGGCCGCCGCTCGGAAGCCTGGGAGATGCCGCCGGAGGAATGGCGGCGGGTGATCGACGTGAACCTCACCGGCGCCTTCAACTGCGTGCGGGCGCTCTCGCCCGGCATGAAGGCGCGGGGCAGGGGGCGCATCGTCAACATCGCCTCTGTGGCGGGGCGCACCTATTGCGACATCGTGGGCGTCCACTATGCCGCCTCCAAGGCCGCGCTTATCGGCTTCACCAAGCATCTGGCGGGCGAACTTGGCCCCTACGGCATCACCGTGAACGCCATCGCCCCCGGCCGCATCGACACGCCCATGATGCGCGGCACCGCCTCCACCGCCAACGAGGCCGTGCGCCTTTCCACCCCGCTGCGCCGCCTCGGCCAGCCGGAGGAGGTGGCGGCCACCTGCGTGTTCCTCACCTCGGATGCCTCGGCCTTCGTCACCGGACAGGTGGTGGACGTGGCCGGCGGCTGGCTGATGACCTGAGGCGTGACGATGTTCGACTTTACCGGCAAGACCCTGCTGATGACCGGCGCCAACGGCGGCATCTCCCGCGCCATCGCGCGGGTGTTCTTCGAGCTCGGCGCCAATTGCGTGCTCACCGATCTCGACCTTGAGGGCGTCTCCGCCTTCGCGGCGGAGCTGGATCCCACCGGCACCCGCGTCCTGCCCCTTCGGCAGGATGCGGCGAAGCCCGAGGAGGCGGATGCGGCGCTCAAGGCGCTGGCGGAAAAGTTCGGCGCGCTGGACGTGCTCGTCACCTCCGCCGGGCTCTATCGCGAGCGGCGGGTCGCGGAGATGAGCGACGATTATTGGCGCACCGGCATTGCCGTCAATCTCGACGGGGTGTTCTACACCTGCCGCGCCGCCATCCCGCATTTCGCGGAAGGCGCGTCCATCGTGAACGTCGCCTCCATGGCTGGTCACAAGGGCAGCGTCACCCACGCGGACTACGCGGCGGCCAAGGGCGCGGTGCTGAATTTCTCGCGCACGCTGGCGCAGGAACTGGCGCCCAAGGTGCGAGTGAATGCGGTGTCACCCGGCCTCATCGACACGCCCATGGTGCGCCCGCTGATGGCGGCGAACGGCGGCGCGCTTCTCGCCAACACGCCGCTGAAGCGGCTCGGCACGGCGGAGGAGGTGGCGCGGGTCGTCGCCTTCCTCGCGTCCGACTGGGCGAGCTTCGTCACCGGCGAGACAGTGCATGTGAATGGTGGTCTCTATATTGCGAGCTGAGCCGAGGGGCGCCGTACCAGCAGCGGCGCCCCACCCACACGGCCGGCGGAGGTGAGGACACAAGGATGGCGGACCCCCGCGAAACGCCCCGCGCGACGCCCCGCGATATGCCGCGCGACATTCTCGGCCGCGCGCCCTCGCTCGCCGACACGCTCGCCCAGCGCCTGCGCGAGGAGATCGCCTCCGGTCGTCTCCAGCCGGGCGAGAAGCTGCCCACCGAGCACCAGATGTCGGAGACCTACGGCGTCAGCCGCCCCATCGTCCGCGAGGCGGTGGGCCGGCTGAAGCACGATGGCCTCGTCACCAGCCGGCAGGGGGCGGGGGCCTTCGTCGCCGATCCCGGCGCCGCCTCCTCCTTCCGGCTGGAAATCGCCGATCTCAGCGACCGCGCGGAGATGAGCGCCATCGTCGAACTGCTCATGGCGGTGGAGGCCAACGCCACCGCCCATGCCGCCGTGCGGCGTTCCACGGACGACCTCGGCCGCATCCACGACCAGCTTGAGGCCATGCAGGCGGCGGTGTTTCGCGGCGAGCCGGGGGTGGACGAGGACATGGCCTTCCACCGCGCCATCGTGGAAGCCACCGGCAATCCCTATTTCCGCGACCTGTCCCAGTTCCTCGACCACCGGGTGCGCCATTTCATCCGCACCGCCCGCGCCAACACTGCCCGCCTCGGCGGCCTCGCCCAGGCGGTTCAGGACGAGCATGTGGCCATCTTCACCGCCATCGAGCGGCAGGACGCCGATGCCGCCCGCGCCGCCGCCGAAGAACACCTGCGCAACGCCGCCACCCGTCTCGCGCTCTATCTGAAGCCGTGAGCCTGTCCCGGAACGGGACGGGAGCGCGCGCAGGCCGGGACGCAGCGGGAACGGGGCGTGACCGAATCAGGCGGAGTCGGGTTTTCGGGCTTTGTTCACCGCGCACCGCCTCATCGTCCTCGTTCTGTAACGAGACCTTAGGCCCATGGCGCCGTACCTCACAGTCCGTCATGCCCGGGTTTGTCCCGGGCATCCACGTGGAGGGGCTGGGAATAATCACCGGACGATTGCGCTGTCGGCCCGACGTAGATGGCCGGGACAAGCCCGGCCATGACGGGGGAAAGCGGGAGAGGTGTTATCCGCTTGTCCCGGAACAGGACGCATCGTCAGACGCGCTGGGTTACAGCGGGAACAGGGCGTGACCGAATCAGGCGCGCCCCGTTTTTCCACCTTTGTTCGCGTCCCTATCGCCCGACGGCGCGGAAGCCGGCCTCCCCGGCATCGGCATCGAACAGATAGTCGAAGGCGTTCAGCGCCCGCACGGTGGTGTTGACGAAGGGCGGGCGGTCACCGCGCCCGACCAGGATGACGCGCTGCGGCGTCACCGGGTTGCTGCGGTCGCCCACTGTGAAGCCGTAGGCCGGCGCTGGCTGGCCTTCGCCCGGCGCGATGGCGAGGCTGGCGCCGTCCGCCACCACCCGCCCGCCGCGCAGGCCGGGCACGGCGAGGCCATCGGTCTGGGCCGGAGGTAGGGTCAGGTACATGACGGAGACGCCGGTATCGAGCAGCAGCGTGCCGCAGGCAGCGGGGGTTTGTCCGTTGAGGGCGAGGCAAGTGGGGATGGGCCCCCAGTCGCCGGTGGCGGCGTCGCTGGCGAGCTTGACCTTCTGAAAGGCTGCGCCGTCACCCTTCGCCAAGCCCACCTGCACGCCGCGGCGTGTCACCACATAGCCGCGCTTGAAATCGGCCGTGCCCATGCCCGCCAGATTGAGGAAAGGGTTGCGCCCCGGCCCCGCGCCCGGCTGCCGGTCCTTGGCGCGGGCGAAGCCGATTCCGAGCATGGAGACGCGGCGCGGCGCATCCATGGGGCGGCAGCTGCGGGCATTGCGCAGGCAGTCGATGCGCGTCACCGCCAGCACCGGAATGGGCTGGGTGGTGATGGTGGTGCCGTCCGCCCCGGCCACCGTCACCGGCACCATCACGTTCACGCCGCGCATGATGCGGCCGGAGGAGGTGTAGGTGAGTTCGCCCGGCCCGAGGGGCGTCAATTGGTCGAAGCCGGGGATGGCGCTCGCCGAGACCACCACGCCGGTGGAGCCGGTATCCATGATCGCGCGGCGCGCCGGGCCACCATTGATGGAGAGCGAGAGGGTCGGCGGGCGCAGGATGGGCGCGCCATCGGCGGGCGCGTTGAGATAGGGCAGGAAAGCCGGCTGCTGCGCGAAAGCGGGCGTGGCCAGCAGGGAGAGGAGAAGGAGCGTGGCGGCGCGCATGGGCTTTTCCTCAGCTTGTGCAGTGATTGTTGCGGCTTGGCCGGAGGCGGTCGCTTGCGTGCGATTTTCCTCACCCTAATCTCGGTGTCGACTTACCGGGAGAGAAAACATGCGCCACGAGATTTCCGGAACGACGCTGCCCGTGCTCACGCTCACGCTGGCGCCGGGCGAGACCGTGCTGGCCGAGACGGACCGCCTCTCTTGGATGACCTCCAACGTCGCCATGCGCACCACCACGGCCACCGGCGGCTCCACCGGCTTCTTCGGCGCCATCGGCCGCGCGCTGGGGGGCGGCGGGCTGTTCATGACCGAGTTCACCGCCGAGGGCGGGGAGGCGCTGGTGGCCTTTGCGGCCACCATTCCCGGCAGCATCTTCGAGATGCAGGTGGCGCCGGGACGCGGCTATCTCGTCCACCGCCACGGCTTCCTCGCGGGCGCGCCGACGCTCTCCATCGGCGTCGGGGTGCAGCAGACGCTAGGGGCCGGGGTGTTCGGCGGCGACGGCTTCATCCTCCAGCACCTCACCGGCGAAGGCTCGGCGTTCATCGAGCTGGGCGGAGAGATCGTCAGCTATACCCTGCAGCCGGGGCAGGATCTTCTCGTGCATCCCGGGCATGTGGGCATGTTCGAGGACAGCGTCTCCTTCGAGATCACCACCGTGCGGGGCGTGAAGAACATGCTGTTCGGCGGCGACGGCCTCTTCCTCGCCCGCCTCGCCGGGCCCGGCACGGTGTGGCTCCAGTCGCTTACCCCGTCCAAGCTCGCCCACGCGCTTCAGCCCTATCTGCCGGCCGGCGAGCGGCGGTAACGCACGCTCAGGCGCCGCGCGGGCTTTTAGGGCCGTGGTTAAACCACCGTGGCCAGTTCCTCGGCGATGAAGCCCACGAGGCGCGCGCCGCCCTCGGTGGGCGTGCCCACATTGTCGATGGTGAGGTCCGGGGCGACATCCAGCTCCGGCGCGCGGGCGAGACGCTCGGCGATGTCGTCGGCGCTTTCGCGGCCGCGCATGGCGAGGCGCGCGGCGCGCACCGGCACCGGCGCCGTCACATGCACGACGCGCACCCGCGCAAAGCGGCGGCGCGCCTCCGGCAAGGTGGCGCGGGAGCCATTCGCCACCACGACACCGCCCTCCGCGATCACCTCCGTCACCTCCGGGCCGAGCGCATAGGAAAGCCCGTGCGCGCGCCAGGAGAGGGGAAAGCGCCCCTCGCCCAGCAGCGCGTCGAACTCGGCTTCCGAGAGCGTCCCGTGCGCCTCCCCCGTGCCCGAAGGCCGGGTGACGAGGCGGCGGGCGAACAGCACGTGCGCGTTGCTCGCAAAATGCGCGCGGGCGATGTCGATGAGCGTATCCTTGCCGGCGCCGGAGGGGCCGACCACGAGGAGCAGGGTTCCGGGGCCGAACCTGTCGCCGGCCGCATCTTTCGTCATGCCACGCGCCGTCCTTCCCGCCACACGCCCTTCACCACCGGCATGTCGCCGGCCAGCGCCACCCGCACGAGGTCCGCGCGACGGCCAATGGCGACCTCGCCGCGATCAGAGAGGCCTGCCACCTCGGCCGGGGTCTTCGTCACCATCCGCACCGCCTCGGGCAGCCCAATGGACGGCACCCGGCGGGTGAGGTCGAAGGCCGCCCAGAGCAGGGACGAGGGCACATAGTCGGACGAAAGGATATCGAGCCGGCCGCCACGCGCCAGCGATTCCGCCGAGACGTTGCCGGTGTGGGAGCCGCCGCGCACGAGGTTCGGCGCGCCCATCAGCACGCGGATGCCGGCTTCATGCGACAAGCGCGCGGCCTCCTCGGTGGTGGGGAATTCGGCGATGGCGACGCCATCACCGATGGCCTCGGCCACATGCTCCGGCGTGCCATCGTCATGGCTCGCGACGACGCAGCCATGGGCGTGGGCGAGCGCCACCAGCCCGGCGCGGTTCTCGCGGGCGTAGCGCGCGTGGAAGTCGAGCCGCGAGGTGACGATCACGTCCATCTCCTCGGCGCTGATGCCGCTCTTCTTCATGTAATAGGAGCGGAACTGGTCGATGGTCGCAAACTGCCGCTGGCCCGGCGTGTGGTCCATGAGCGAGATCAGGTGCACGGGGGTCTTGGCGAGGATCGCCTCGGCATCCTGAACCACCGTGTCGGTGGGAATTTCGCAGCGCAGGTGGATGAAATGCTCGGCGCGCAGCGCATCGGCGGCGCGGGCCTGATCCAGCGCGGCGATGAGGAGCGGGGCGTCGCCGTCCATGCCCACCGCCTTCTTGTCCGGCCACACCCGCAGGGAATCGAACACCGTGGTGATGCCGGAGGCGGCGATCTGCGCGTCGTGGGCCAGCATGGCCGCGAGGGGGTTCCAGCGCACCTTGGGGCGGGGCGCGAGGTGGCCCTCCACATGGTCCGTGTGCAGCTCCACGAGACCGGGGAGAAGATAGTCGCCCCCAAGGTCCTCGGCACCCGCCGGCACGATGCCGGTGCCGATGGCGGTGATGGTGCCATCCGTCACCGTGACGTTGCCGGAAACGATCTCGTCGGCGAGGACGAGGCGGGCGTTGGCGA
>JAYSCE010000151.1:7850-8937 GCA_041915035.1 Xanthobacter sp. | reverse complement strand
ATGGCAATAGAGGCCGTCCGTGCCGTCCTTCATCAGCACCGTCCGGTAGGGAGCGGGGATGGAGACCCGGCCCTTGGCGTCAAGGCGCATCGTGTAGGTGGACACGAAGCGGTCCATGGCGCCCGGGTGCCCTCGTGTTGCGGCGGGCGCGTTCAAGGCGGCCCGCGTGACGGCCGAGACCGTCCATCCTGTTTATGGGTATCTATGGGTTATCATGGGCTGACATGGGCCGTCAATGAAACGGCATGGGTGCCGCTGTCCCGGAATGGGACCTTCTCGGCGCTCCACGGAGAACATGGCGCGAACGAATCGCGTGCGAATCGGAGGAGGTCGTCTCTTCTCCTTCCGTTCCCGCCCGGCCGCGGCCGCCTTGCCCCCGCCGCCTTGCCCATGGCCATATGCGCCACCGGCCGCAGGGGGCCGGCCATAGGGGCATCCCATGATCGAGATCGGTCCCAACCTGTTCGTGCTGGTGCTGCTGGTGCTGGCGGTGGCGGTGGTCTTCTCCGGCGTGAAGACGGTGCCGCAGGGCTACCAGTACACGGTGGAGCGCTTCCGCCGGTACACCAAGACGCTGATGCCCGGCCTCAACCTCATCGTCCCGTTCATCGACCGCATCGGCAATCGGGTGAACGTGATGGAGCAGGTGATCGACGTCCCGAGCCAGGAAGTCATCACGAAGGACAATGCCACAGTGACGGTGGACGGCGTGGTGTTCTTCCAGGTGTTCGACGCTGCCCGCGCCAGCTACGAGGTCGCGCGGCTCGACACCGCCATCCTCGCGCTGACCATGACCAACATCCGCACGGTCATGGGCTCCATGGACCTCGACCAGCTCCTGTCCCATCGCGACGAGATCAATGTGCGCCTGCTGGCGGTGGTGGATGCGGCGGCCTCGCCATGGGGCATCAAGATGACCCGCATCGAGATCAAGGACATCGTGCCGCCCCGCGATCTGGTGAACGCCATGGGCCGGCAGATGAAGGCCGAGCGCGAGAAGCGCGCCGTGATCCTTGAGGCCGAGGGCCAGCGCCAGTCCGCGATCCTGAAGGCGGAAGGCCAGAAGCAGGGCCAGATCCTGCAGGCC
>JAYSCE010000151.1:2290-7840 GCA_041915035.1 Xanthobacter sp. | reverse complement strand
CGAGGGCCGGCGCGAGGCGGCCTTCCGCGATGCCGAGGCGCGCGAGCGTCTGGCCGAGGCCGACGCAAAGGCGACGCAGATGCTCTCCGCCGCCGTGGAAACCGGCGATCCGGCAGCGCTGAACTATTACATCGCCGAGAAGTATGTGAAGGCGTTCGAGACCATGGGCGCCGCGCCCAACCAGAAGGTGGTGCTCATGCCCTATGAGGGCACCGCGCTGCTCTCCTCCCTCGCCGGCATCGGCGAGATCGCCAAAGGCGCGTTCGGACCCGGCGCTCCGGCGACCTCCGGCGGCCCCGAGCGCCCGCCCCGTCGGCCCACCGGCCCTGTGACCCTGCCGCCCCGGGAGGACTGAGCCGGTGCCGCTCCTCACCCAACTCGGCCCCTGGGCGTGGTTCGTCCTTGGCGGCGTCCTGCTGGTAGCGGAGATCGCGGCGCCGGGGGCCTTCCTGCTGTGGCTCGGCCTCGCGGCGCTGGTCACAGGCGCGATTGCCTACGCGATCGCGCTCGCCTGGCAAGTGGAAGTGCTGGTGTTCGCCGCGCTGGCGGTGGTCGCCGTGCTGATCGGCCGGCGCATCAGCCCGGCACCGGGCAAGGCTTCCGACCGACCCTTTCTCAACCGGCGAGCCGAGGAATTCGTCGGCCGGGTGTTCACGCTGGATGCCCCCATCATGGGCGGTACCGGGCGGGTGCGCATCGGCGACACGGTGTGGCGCGTGGAAGGCCCCGATGTCGCCGCCGGTCGCGACGTGCGCGTGACCGGTGCCGATGGCGCGACGCTGAAGGTGGAGCCGGTGGAGGGCTGACGCCTCCCACCGTTCGCCTCAGTTCAGCCCGCGCAGCAGGCGCTCCAGATAGTCGAGCTCGATCTGCGGACGCTCCGGCTGCTCCAGCCGGCGGCGCAGCTCTTCCAGCACGCGACGGGCACGCTGGGCGTCCACCTCGTCCGGCACCTTCACGGTGAAATCGTCGCCATAGTCCTGGCTGCGGAGCGGGCGTCCGAGGGGATCGGTGCGCTGCGCGCTCTCCTCGCCGGGACCGCCGGGGCCTTGGCCGTTCTGGTTGCCCTGCTGCGCCTCCGCCATGGCCTGCGCCCCCTGGCGGAGCGACTGGAGGGCACGGCCCTCGGCGTCCAGCGCGCCCTGGCCCTCGCCGCGGCCGAGGGCTTCCTCCGCCTCGCGCATGGCCTGCTCCGCGCGACCCATGGCCTCGCCGGCCCGGCCCATGGCGTCGCCTTCCCCGCCTTCGCCGTTCTGGCCCTGCTGCCCCTGTCCCTGCTGCCCTTGCCCTTGTCCCTCCTGCATCCGGCGCATCTGGTCGAGCATGCGACCGAGGCGCTTGCGCAGCTCCTGCTGGCCCTGTTGCAAGTCCGAGAAGCCGTTCTCGCCCGGCTGCTGTCCCTGCCCCTGTTGGCCTTGCTGCCCCTGGCCCTGCTGACCCTGCTGGCCGCGCTGTCCTTGCTGCCCCTGCTGGCCTTCCCGGTTCTGGCGCCAGGTGCGGTCGCGCAGGCGTTGCTGCTCCTGGATCATCTTGCCGATTTCGCTCTGCTGCTGCTGGCCCTGCTGCTGGCGGCCGGCCTGCCGGCTGCCAGGGCGCATGTTCTCCATCATGGCCTGGAGCTGGTCGAGCAGTTCGCGGGCGGCGTCCTTGTTGCCGGAGCGGGCGAGATTCTCGATGCGATCGAGCATCTTCTGCAGGTCCTGAGGACGGACAATGCGGGTGTTGGGATCGAGCGGGCGGGCGTCGGTGCCACTGTCGCGGCGCGCTTCCTCGGCCAGCTGGCGCATCATCTTTTCCATGGCCGCTCGCAGATCCTGCGTGAGGCGCTTGATCTCCTCGTCACTGGCGCCGCGCTCCAGCGCCTCGCGCAGCGCCTCCTGGGCGGCGCGCAGCTCGCGCTCGGCGTCCGAGAGGGTGCCATCCTCGATCAGGACCGCGACCTCCCAGAGATAGTCCACCAGCGCGCGCAGATCGTCATCGTTGCGGGCGTTCTTGGCGCGCGCCAGCGCGGTGCGCAGGCCGAGATATTCGCCGGCGCCGGGCGTGAACTGCGCCGGGGCGATGGTGAGGCCTTCCAGCACAGCCACCAGCCTGCGGCGGTTGCTGGCATCGAAGGCGAGGCGGCGACGCTCGTCGATGAGCGCCTTGGCAAGGGGCTTCGAGAAGGCGCGCGCGGGCAGGCGCACGATCTTGGTCTCGCTGACGCCCTCGTTGCCGGCATCGTCGCGGGCCGTGAGGTGGACCTCCACGCGTGCGCCGGCCCACGGATGGGCCACGAGATCCTTCGAGGTCTGCGCCGCGCCGGTGCGCCCGCCGGCCGGCAGGGTCAGCTTGAAATCGGGCGGCGGCACCAGCGGCTGCGCCATCTTGCGCGGGGATGCGCCGGGACGGGGGAAGAGCGGCGGTTCGGGCGGCAAAGGCGCGAACAGCGCCTCCGCTTCCTTGACGCCGTAGTCGTCCTCCATGCGGTAGGCCAGCACGAGCGTGTTGCGCTGGCCGGGCTGCGGATCCTTGGCGAAGCTGATGGTGGGCTTCTGGTCCGCCAGCACCTTGAAGTGCCACGAGAGGCGGCGCTGGTCGGGACCGAGGAAGGTGACGTCCGCATCCTCGCGGATCGCATAGCGCTTCTCGCCGGCCGCCGTCGGCGCGTCAGCCTCGGGCTTCACCTCCGTGATGCCGCCGTCGAGCTTGAGAGCGGCGGTGTCGATGCCGGAGCCACGCACCACCAGCGTGCTGCCCGCCGGCACCTGCAGAGCGGCGGCGTTCAGCGACGTGGGGTCGTCCGAGCGCAGGCCCGGCAGCACCACGGGCGGGCGACCGGTGTAAGCGGGCGGGTCGATCCACGCATCCAGCCGGTAGGGCGGGGGCGGGACGATGGTCTTCCAGTCGAAGGCCGCGCCGATGCGGGAGAGATGCTGCCCTGGCGCCATGAAGACGGTGGCCGCCAGCGCCAACACGGCAAGCGCGCGGACAGCGCGCGGGTCCAGCCGCGCGAGGCCGGGCGATGGCGTGCCGGCCTTCAGCGAGCGGGCGGCCGCGAGCGCACGGGCAAGGTGCGCGCGCCACAGAGCCGCGCCGACCGGATCGTCCGGGCGGGTGGCGAGGCTATCGGAAATGGCGGTGGCAGGGCGATGGGCGAGGGCGCTTTTCGCGTCGAGGCGCGCCACCGCCTCTTCCCGGCTCGGCCAGCGCAGGGCGAGAAGCGGGCGGGCGGCGAACAGGAAGGCGAGCGCGAACAGGAGGACGCCGGCGATGCGCGCCCACACGGGGGCCCCCACCCAGACACCGGCGAAGGACACGGCCAGAAACAGCGCCAGCGGAATGCCGGCCCGGGCGAGCGCCGGCCATGCCTGCTCCCAGAAAACAGCGGAGCGGGCGCGGGCGATGGCGCGCTCGAGCAGGTCACGCGCGTGTTCTTCCGGCGTGCGGTCCTCAGGCCTGCGTGGGAGCTTTCCGTCGCGAGATGCGCTCACACCCTCTCCCTTTCCTGCCCCTTCGGTGGCCAGCTTAGCATGCAGCAAGTTCCGGGCCAGATTGCCCTAGCGGAACGCGCTTCACAAATGGGTCAGGCCTTGCGTTCAACTGCCCCGAGCTTGGTGAAGGCGACCTGATCGGCAGCGGCGCCCACGGCGTCCGGATCGAGGCCGAGAAGAGAAAGCGTCTCGCACATATGCGGCGGCAAAGGGGCGCTCACGTCCACTGGCGGTGCGCTCGCCTTGAGCGGCACCACCACGCGGCGGGAATGCAGATGCAGTTTCGGCCCGCCCGGCATGCGGGAGGCGCCGCCATAGATGGCATCGCCCAGGATGGGCGTGCCCAGGTGGGAGAGATGGGCGCGCAGCTGATGGGTGCGCCCCGTGACTGGCGAAAGCGCGATCACGGCGAGGTCGCCGACCCGGTGCAGTACCTGATAGTCGGTGATCGCCTCCTGCGCGCCCGGCGATCCCTTGGGCACCGCCTGCATCCACCAGCCGCGATGCGGCGAGCGCTTGGCCAAGGGCTGGTCGATGCGGCCCGCTTCTATCGCCGGGGCGCCGAGGGTGACGGCCACGTAGGTTTTCCCCACGGCCCCGCTGGCGAACAGCTTTCCGAGCTGCGCCAGCGCTTTGGTGTGGCGGCCGAGCACGAGGCAACCGGAGGTGTCCTTGTCCAGCCGGTGCGCCAGCTCCGGCGCGCGGGGCAGGCCGAAGCGCAGGGCGTCGAGGTGATCGGCCAGCGTCTCCCCGCCCTTCGGCCCGGCATGGACCGGCAGGCCGTAAGGCTTGTCGATGATGAGCATCAGCCCGTCGCGGTGGAGGAGGGAGAGATCCCGCCCGGTGTCAGAAGCGGGGTGCGATGCCGTGGGCGCGGAGGGCGTCATGATGGAGGTCGGCGGAGCCTTGCGAGAAGCAGCAGAAGACCACGCGGGTCACGCTGCCGGGGCCGACAAGATGGGCGAGTACGGCCTCGACCGCCAGTGGGGCGGCGCAATGTTCGGCTACGGGACGGTTAGGGCTAATGCTACCGACGCAATGGCGAAAGAGGCCAACAGCGAGAGCCAAGTGTGGATAAAAATCCGCAGCTGTGCCGAAGAGAATTGATCTTTGAAGTCGCAATGGAGCTTGCAGTAGAAATTGTGCCAAAAAAAATAGCGGCTCAAATATAAGAATGGCTATGACGATTGATAGGATCGGGGAAAATAAAACCGCGGAATCAATATGATCGAGAGTTTCATATCTGCTGTACGACAAGAACAGGTTCAAAATGAAAGTCGATGTCACAACCAAGCCGGCGGCGATGACAACCGGAGGCTTCTCCATCGTTTCAAATTTTTCCTGTTCCATGATCCATGTCCCGCCCCGGTAAGGGAGATGACAATTTTATCATGAACTTGGGCGCGCTTTGTCGTCTTGAGATGCGTGTGTCGCAGGTGCGAGCCCCCAAGCAGGGAGGCGTTGGCGGCGTTCACGATGGCGTCAGTGGCGAGGCGGGTGATGTCGGCGACGATCACTATGCAATCCGTGGCGCCGCGCGCCTCCGCGGGGGCAAGGAGGGGTGTCTCGTTCATGGGTGGCGATCCCGCGGCAGTCTCACAATCCTCACAATCGACGGCGTAGCCATAAGGGTCGGAAAACAAGAAGGAGATCCGCCCCATGGCCCATCCCCGCAAGACGGAACGCCGCCTTCTCACGGATGCGGAGGTGGAACTGGTGGAGAAGTCCCGCCAGCCCGTGGTCACCGCCCTCGGCGACGGCGAGGTGAATGATCTCGTCGCCCAGCTGCGCGAGCGTCGCGACCGCGCCCTCACCATCGCCAACAACCAGCGGCGCGCCCTGCGCGGCAAGGGTGGTCGCGGTGAGGTGACGTTCGAGAAGGCCGATTCCGGCAACCGCCAGAAGGCCTCGGTTCTCACCGATGCGCTCACCCGTGCGCGCCGCGAGCAGACCCGCCGCCGCACCCAGGCAGCCCGGGCCGAGCTGGTGGAAAATGCCCACAAGGCGCTGGAGCTGAAGCGGGATTCCAAGCGCGCCAAGCGCCCGGCGAACCTGCCGCGCCCCAATACGGGCATGA
>JAYSCE010000151.1:0-2280 GCA_041915035.1 Xanthobacter sp. | reverse complement strand
TCAGATGGCCAGGCCGACCCCGGCCAACGCCTGCTCCGCCTCCGGCGAGGCCGGCCGCGTCACCAAGTTCGTGGCGGTGGCGCAGGCCAAGAAAGATTCGCGCGGCTGATGAACCCGGCAGGTCCGCTCCGGCGGGCCTGCCTTCAATCTGCCAGTTCCAGCCTCAGATCTAGCGTCGAGCGGCGGCCGAGGTCGTCGAAATGCTCGGCGAGGAAGGTTTCCGCCGCCGCCCGGCCGAGATCGCGCAAGTGCTGGAGGAAGGACCATTCCGCATTGAGCTTGGAGGTGGCGTCGAGCGCCGCCAACTGGTGCTCGCCACCGATGCGGTGCAGCCGCACCCGGCGGAAGGGCGAGCCGCCTAGAGTCCAGCGGGTGATGAGCCCCTGCTCGATCAGCTTCGCCGCGTGGTCGACGGCGCGCAGCTGGGCGAGCAGCGAGGCGTTGAAGGTGATCTCGTTGATCCGGTTCTGGATTTCGCTGGCGGTGCGAGGCGTGGTCTCGCGCACCACCGGATTGATCTGGACCAGCAGGATGTCGTCCGCGTCCGCCATCTCGTAGAGCGGGAAGAGCGGCGGGTTGCCCATGTAGCCGCCGTCCCAATAGGGCACGCCGTCGATCTCCACCGCCTGGAACAGGAAGGGCAGGCAGGCGGAGGCCATCACCGCGTCCGCCGTCATCTCCTCGTGTCCGAAGATGCGGGCGCGGCCGGTATGGACGTTGGTGGCGGAGATGTAGACCTTCACCTGCGAGCGGCGGATGGCCTCGAAATCCACGTGGGCTTCGAGAATCTCGCGCAGCGGGTTGATGTTCAGCGGATTGAAGTCGTAGGGCGACAGGAATCGCGAGGCGATCTCGAAGGCGAGATAGACCGGGTTCTTGGCGAGCGACCAGTTGCCCATGAGCCGGTCGAAGGCCGAACGCTGGATGGGCGACATGCGCCCGTCCCGCGAGACGTCCTTCCAGAACTGCGCGAGGGCATGGCGCGCCTCCTCCGGGTCGCCCTTGGCGAGGCCGGCCGCGAGCACCACCGCGTTCATGGCGCCCGCGCTGGTGCCGGTGATGCCGGCGATGGCGATGCGCTCGTCCTGGAGCAGGCGATCCAGCACGCCCCAGGTGAAGGCGCCATGGGCGCCTCCCCCCTGGAGCGCGAGGCTGAGCGGCTTGACGCCGTCGCGCCGGGTCACGGCCGGTGCTCCGGCGTCACTCCGCGACCCAGCCGCCGTCGATCTGCTGCATGGAGCCGGTGATGGAGCGGGCGTTGTCCGAGGCGAGGAACACGGCCAGCGCCGCCACTTCTTCCACCGTTACGAATTCCTTGGTGGGCTGGGCGGCGAGAAGCACGTTCTTCTTCACTTCTTCCTCGGTCATGCCGCGCGCCTTGGCGGTGTCCGGGATCTGCTTCTCAACGAGGGGGGTCCAGACGTAGCCGGGGCAGATCGCGTTGACGGTGATGCCGAAGGTCGCGGTCTCAAGCGCCGCGGTCTTCGTCAGGCCGGCGATGCCGTGCTTGGCCGAGACGTAGGCCGACTTGAAGGGCGAGGCGACGAGCGCGTGGGCCGAGGCGGTGTTGATGATGCGGCCCCACTTCTTCGCCTTCATGCCGGGAATGGCGGCGCGGGTGGCGATGAAGGCCGCTGTCAGGTTGATGGCGATGATGGTGTTCCAGGTGTCGATCGGGAATTCCTCGATCGGCGCCACGTGCTGAATGCCGGCGTTGTTAACCAGGATGTCGCAGGCGCCGAGTTCGGTCTCGGCGAGCTTCACCATGTCCGCAATCTCGTCCGCCTTCAGCATGTTGGCCGGCGAATAGAGCGCCTTCACGCCGAATTCGCTCTCGATGGCGGCGCGCTCCTTCTCGATGGCGGCGGCGTCGCCGAGGCCGTTGATGACGACGTTCGCGCCTTCCTTGGCGAAGGCCCGCGCATAGGCGAGGCCGATTCCGCTGGTGGACCCGGTGACGACGGCGACCTTCCCCTTGAGCATGGCTATTCCCCGAAAAGGCGGCACGGCCCCTGCGGGACCGGCGGCACGGTGTAGCGGAACGGTGTGACGCTGCTGTCACGCGGCGTCTGACTGCCGCGTCGGCCCGCAAGATCATCACACGCAGGCGTGCCTGCGGCCGGCACATTGCAACGCTCTACGCTGCGGTGCAATCCGGCGAGCGGGAGTTGCTGTCATCCCTTCGGCCGGCGGCCCGTGGCGAAAGCTTGCGACATCCACTAGATTTACCCGGTGACCCGGATCGACGCCCATACCAAGGACCACGACCACGGCCAATGC
>JAYSCE010000150.1:3399-8939 GCA_041915035.1 Xanthobacter sp. | reverse complement strand
ATCCATCTCGTCGGCCTCAAGGGCAACGAGCTGAAGCGCCCGGCGGAACTCTCCGGCGGCATGCGCCAGCGCGTGGGCATCGCCCGTGCTCTGTCTATCGAGCCGAAGATCCTGCTCATGGACGAGCCCTTCTCCGCCCTCGATGCCCTGACCCGCGGCACGCTGCAGGATGAGGTGCGGCGCATCTGCAAGTCCACCGGTCAGACCGTGGTCATGATCACCCATGACGTGGACGAGGCCATCTACCTCGCCGACAAGATCGTGCTGATGACCAACGGGCCGGAGGCGATGATCGCCGAGGTGGTGGAAAATCCGCTGCCCATGGAGCGGGCGCGCGACAGCATCCACCGGGAAGAAGACTACTACGCGGTCCGCAACCACCTCGTGGACTTCCTCGTTGCCCGCAGCCGCACCTTCAAGGCGGAGATGCCGGCCGGCTACGACCGCCGCCACCCGCCCGTGGTGCGTCTTGGCCGCCAGCCGAAGCCCGAGCCGGCGCCGGCCAACACCATTCCCTTCCCCGCCATCGCCAAGGCACGCGACTGACGGGGCCTGTCTCTTCGACCGAACTCAAGCGGAGACCATAAGAAGATGAAGCGCGAGCAACTGACCGAGAAGATCCTCGACATCAAGCGCGAGAAGGGCTGGACCTGGAAATACATCTGCGACGAGATCGGCGGTATGTCGCCCGTGCTCGTCGTCGGCGCGCTGCTGGGCCAGATGAAGCTGGTGAAGCCGCTGGCGAAGAAGGCCGCTGAGCTGTTCGGCCTCTCCGAGGTGGAAGAGCGGATGCTGAACGAAGTGCCCATGCGCGGCGCCGGCACGCCCATGCCCCCCACGGACCCGCTGATCTATCGCTTCTACGAGCTGGTGATGGTCAACGGCCCGGCCTGGAAGGCGCTGATCGAGGAGGAGTTCGGCGACGGCATCATGTCCGCCATCGACTTCAACATGGAGATGGTGCGCGAGCCGAACCCCAAGGGGGACCGGGTGCAGATCACCATGTCCGGCAAGTTCCTGCCCTACAAATACTACGGCAACGAGCAGGGCATCCCTGACTATGGCTTCAAGGAAAGCTGAGCCGGCACGTAGCGGGCGGCCAAAGAAAAACCCCGCCGGGCGACCGGCGGGGTTTTTTGTTTCGGTCAGGAGAACCGGACTTATTCGTTGAACAGCACGGGCTGCTCGGGCGCCGGCGCCTCGGCGGCGGCCTCGGTCCCTTCGCCGGCCCGCGTGCGGAAGCGGCGGCGACGCGGGCGTGGGGCCTCTGCGCCCTCGGCGGCCTCTGCACTCTCTTCGCGAGGCGTCTCGGCAGCGACCTTGGCTTCGGCCTTGGCTTCCGCCTTGGTCTCAGCCTTCGCTTCGGCTTTGGGTTCGCGGGGCTCCGCCTTTGGCTCGCTCTTAGCCTCGGCCTTCATTTCGGCCTTGGGCTCCGGGCGCTCCTTGGCCACGGCAGGCGCGCCGGTGATGAAGGACGGCAGACCAAGATCCTGCTCCTCCACGCGGGGCGCACGGGGGAGGCGGGGCTGCTCGGCTTCCTCGCTGCGGGGCGCGCGATGGGGGCGCGGCTGGTCGTCGTCGCTGCGGGGCGCACGCGCCGCGCGGGGCACGAACCCATCGCCGTTGTCATCACGATTGCGGCGACGGAACTCGCGGGGCTCGCGCTGTTCCCGCTGCTCGCGCGGCTCACGCATTTCGCGGGGTTCGCGCTGCTCCCTCGGTTCGCGCTGCTCGCGCTCGCGGGGGTCCCGATTCTCGCGGAACTCGCGGTTGTCGCGGGCCTCGCGCGGCTGGTAGCCCTCGTCGTCATCCCGGTTGCGGCGGAAGTTGCCCTGGCGGTTGTCGCGCTGGCCCCGGTCATCGCGGGAGCCGCGATCGTCACGTTGGCCGCGGTCTTCGCGGGGACCCCGGTCGTCCCGAGGACCGCGATCCTCGCGCGGACCCCGGTCATCGCGATTGCTGCGCCCCTGGTAGGGCTGCTCGTCGCGGCTGTAAGGCTGGTCGTTGCGATTTCCATACGGCTGCGGCGCGTCGAGGGAGGACACGTCGTCCATCTCCTCGTCGTCGCCGTCTTCATCGCGGCCGAATCCATTCACCGGGGCGAACTGACCCTGCAGCGAGGCGATGAGGCGCAGGTAATGTTCCGCATGCTGGAAATAGTTCTCAGCGGCCACGGGGTCGCCGGAGGCCTGGGCATCGCGGGCGAGCTGCTG
Source organism: Xanthobacter sp. (assembly GCA_041915035.1). Lineage (GTDB taxonomy): Bacteria > Pseudomonadota > Alphaproteobacteria > Rhizobiales > Xanthobacteraceae > Xanthobacter. The sequence continues at coordinate 6,726 of JAYSCE010000150.1, read as the reverse complement.
GTATTTCTCCGCAATGTGGTGGGCCGTCCCACGCACCTTCACATCCGGGCCGTTCGACTCGTACACCCGCGTCAAAGGGTTTGAGCTGCGCCGGTTGTTGTTGCGGCCGCGCATGCGCTTCTGCTGACCATTTCTCATATGGATCGATCTCTACTCGCCCGGCGTTCACGCCGCCGTCTGCGCCCGGCCGCATCGCGCCGGTAAAATCCGCATATCCCGCCAGGCTTCCCGCTCCGGCGGCGCGCATCTCATGAAACAAACCTCCGGAACGCCATCCCAATGGAATAGGCCCCGTGGCACGCTGCCTTGTGCGCAGGACATGACCGTCAGATCCGCGGAAGCCGCCTGCGCCGGCATCCGCGCTGGACCAAAGCGAAAGTCGTCAAGAAGTCAGGATCAGTCCGATCATTGAGCCCCGTTCCGTGCCCCCCAGCACGGGTGCCGCTACACGAGATGCCGCAACCCGAGACACCATCGCCTGAGGCGTCACCAAAGACCGCCATCGACCGTCTGTGGGCCGCGCGTGCTCAGCACCGTGAAACGATCCAACCATGGGACGCTCGCGTGAGCGGCGCCATCGCGCGCTCCACGCTCTCGCATTCCCAGCACCCGAAACATCCGTTTGAGATTTCGGAAGCCCGCATCAGCCCTCTGGACCAATGCCCCGGTTCGATTCCTGCGACTGACACTAGCGATTTCCCTCAAAGGTTCCAAGCCTTTTTTCGTCAGCCGCTCCGTGCGGGGCGCCGGGATGCTGCGCACATAGTGCGCGCGGAATGCCACCGAGGTCGGGTCGCGCCGGGCCGAGCACGCAGAGTCCTGAGGCTTGAACGAGGGCGGCGACGGCCGGTTCCTGGCCCGCGCCGAGTTCCAGAACAACAATGCCACCGGGTTTCAGCAGGCGCGCAAGGTCGGCGGCGATGGCGCGATAGGCGGCGAGCCCATCGACCCCCGCGACCAGGGCCAGCCGGGGGTCGTGATGGCGCACGTCGATGGCAAGCCCTTCCATCTCGTCGTCGGCGATATAGGGCGGGTTTGAGACCACGAGGTCGAATCCGCCCGCGAGGGCCATGCCCCAGTCCGCGACGACGACGCAGGCGCGGTCCGAAAGATCGTTGGCTGCGAAGTTGGCTCGGGCCGTCCGGGCCGCATTCTCAGAGCGGTCCACCGCGATGCCGGTTGCGGCCGGCCGCTCCGTGAGGATGGCCGCGAGTATGGCGCCCGTGCCTGTGCCAAGGTCGAGGGCATGGAACGGCGCAGCGCGGTTGGGAAAGAAGGCGAGGGCCGCCTCCACTACCGTCTCCGTATCCGGTCGCGGCACCAGCGTGTCCGGGGAAAGGCGGAAGGTGAGGCTCCAGAATTCCTTGCGCCCGAGGATGCGCGCCACGGGCTCTCCCGCGAGCCGCCGGGTGAGGTGTGCGTCGGCAGCGGCGCGAATGTCCGGTGCCGCGCGATCATCGCCCCGCGCGAGAAGCTCCCCCGGCCCGCATCCAAGGGCGTGGGCCAGCAGCAGCCGGGCATCCAGCTCCGGCGTCTCCATGCCTTCAGCGGCGAGGCGCGCGCTCATCTGCCGCCGCAGCTGGGCGATGGTCAGACCGGCCTCGGGGGCATCGCCGGGGCCGGGCACGGCTCAGGCCTCCTCGGCTGCGGCGAGCAGGGCCGCCTGATGCTCGGTGAGCAGCGGCTCGATGATGTCGTCGAGCGCCGTGCCGGCGATCACCTCCTCCAGCCTGTACAGGGTGAGGTTGATGCGATGGTCGGTTACACGCCCCTGCGGGAAATTGTAGGTGCGGATGCGCTCCGAGCGGTCGCCGGAGCCGACCTGCCCCTTGCGATCGGCTGCGCGGCCGGCCTCCTTGCGCTGGCGCTCCTCGTCCAGCAGGCGGGAGCGCAGCAGCGCCATGGCGCGGGCCTTGTTGCGGTGCTGGGAGCGCTCGTCCTGCACCGCGACCACCGTATTGGTGGGGATGTGGGTGATGCGCACCGCCGATTCGGTCTTGTTCACGTGCTGGCCGCCGGCGCCCTGGGCGCGGAACACGTCGATCCGCAGGTCGGATTCGTTGATGTCCACATCCACGTCCTCCGCCTCTGGCAGGACGGCGACGGTGGCGGCGGAGGTATGGATACGTCCGCCCGCCTCGGTCGCGGGCACCCGCTGGACACGGTGGACCCCGCTCTCGAACTTCAGCCGGGCGTAGGCCCCCTTCCCGTGGACGGCGGCGACAATTTCCTTGTAGCCGCCCATGGTGCCCTCGCTCTCGGAGAGCACCTCCACGCTCCAGCCCTTGTCGGCGGCATAGCGCGTATACATGCGGTAGAGGTCGCCCGCGAACAGCGCCGCCTCGTCGCCGCCGGTGCCGGCCCGCACTTCCAGGATGACGCCGCGCTCGTCCATGGCGTCCTTGGGCAGGAGCGCGAGGCGCACGGCAGTCGTCAGCTCGGCGATGCGCGCATCCAGCCGTTCGACCTCCGCCTCGGCCAGGGTGCGCATCTCCGGGTCACCGGCCGAATCGGCGAGCAACTCCCGGGCGCCCTCCAGATCGCGTTCCGCGCCGCGCAGGGCCCGCACCTGCTCCACCACGGGGGAAAGGTCCGAGAATTCACGGCCCAGGCGGACGAACTCCTCCCCTTCGGCCCCGTGAGACAGGGCGGCCTCGATCTCGGCATGCCGCGCGACCAGCTGGTCGAGTTTGGCGAGGGGGAGCGTGCTCATCAGCAGGTGGTTCTGGATTCCGGATGGTTTCGGGAAAGGGCAGGGGGCCGGGGCGCAGGCGCGCGCCGGCTAAAGCGGCAGGCCGCAGTCCCGCGCGAACTTGGTCAGCACGGCGCGCGGATCGGCCGCGCCAGTGCGGTCCTCAAGCAAGGGCAGCAGCACCTTGCGGGCGGCGGAGACGTCCGTCTCGAGCAGCGTCGCTTTGACCGGCCCCATGGCTGCCGGGGAAACCGACAGGGAGCGGTATCCCAGGGCCGCCAGGGCAACCGCCTCCAGCGGCCGGGAGGCGAGTTCGCCGCAGAGGGTCACGGGCTTGCCGTGGCGGATGCCCGCCTCCGCCACCAGCCTGAAGGCGCGCAGCGCTGGCGGTGAGAGCGGATCGAAGCGGTCGGCGACCCGCACGTTGGCGCGGTCGGCGGCATAAAGGAACTGGACGAGATCGTTGGAGCCCACCGAAAGGAAATCGGCACGGGACAAAATCTCGTCGAGCTGGAAGAGGAGGGAGGGCACCTCCACCATAGCGCCCACATAGACCCGCTCGGGCAGGCCGTGGCCGTGGCGGCGCAGGTGGGTCAGTTCCCGCTCCACCATGGCCCGAGCGCGGTCGAACTCCT
>JAYSCE010000150.1:0-3389 GCA_041915035.1 Xanthobacter sp. | reverse complement strand
GGGAACATGACGCGCAGTTCCCGCCCGGCGCCGGCGCGCAGCAGGGCGCGCATCTGGCTGCGCAGCAGGCCCGGCCGGTCCAGCCCGAGGCGGATCGCGCGCCAGCCCAGGGCCGGGTTCTCCTCCTCCACCGTCCGCATATAGGGCAGCACCTTGTCGCCGCCGATATCGAGGGTGCGGAAGGTAACGGGCCGATCGCCAGCGGCGTCCAACACCGCCCGATAGAGCTTTAGCTGCTCGGAGATGCGCGGAAAGGCCGACGCGATCATGAACTGAAGCTCGGTGCGGAACAGCCCGATGCCCGCGGCGCCGGTCTCAGCGATGTGGGGCAGATCGACCAGCAGGCCGGCATTGAGGTTCAGGTCCACATGCACCCCGTCCTTTGTGACGGAGGGGCGGGTGCGCAGCGCGGCATACTGGGCTTGCCGGCGGGCGCGGAAGCGCACCTTCTCGGCATAGGCTTCCTCGACATCGCCGGGCGGGCGCAGATGCACCTCCCCGGCCTGCCCGTCGACGATCACCGGGTCGCCCTGGTCGGCGAGGCCGGCGGCATTCTCCACCTGTCCCACGGCGGCGATGCCGAGCGCGCGGGCGACGATGGTGACGTGGCTGGTGGTGCCGCCCTCCTCCAGTACGAGGCCGCGGATGCTGGTGCGGTCGTAATCGAGCAGCGCCGCCGGGCTCATGTTGCGGGCGACGAGGATGGCGTTTTCCGGGAGCGCTTCCCGCTCCATGCCGCGGGACCGGCCGGTCAGCTCGCGCAGGAGGCGGTTGGCGAGGTCATCGAGGTCGTGCAGGCGTTCACGCAGATAGGGGTCGGAGGCGCGCATCATGCGGGCGCGGGTATCCGACTGCACCCGCTCCACCGCGCCCTCGGCGGTGAGGCCGGAGAGCACGGCCTCGCGCATCTTGTGCATCCAGCCCCGGTCGTGGGCGAACATGCGGTAGGCTTCGAGGATGTCGCGATGCTCGCCGGCCTTGGAGAGGCCGTCGTCCTCCAGCATCAGATCGATGGAGTGCCTGAGCTTGCCGATGGCGGCGTCGAGGCGGGCGGTTTCCTTCACCACGTCGTCGGCGATGACGTTGGTCACCCGGATGCGCGGCTCGTGCAGCACCACGTGGCCGAGGCCGAGGCCGTCGGCGAGGGCGACGCCCTTCAGATGCAGGGGCCGGCGCACGGCAGGCTCGGCGCCGGGCTTGGCCAGCGCCGTCAGCTCGCCCGAGGCGATCATCTCCGCCAGTACCATGGCGGTGGTCTGAAGGGCCTCGATCTCCTCTTCCGTATAGGTGCGGCGGGCGCGGTTCTGCACCACCAGCACGCCCAACGTGTTGCCGCCGCGCAGGATCGGCACGCCGAGGAAGGAGTGGTAGATCTCTTCGCCCGTCTCCGGCCGGTAGGAGAATTCGGGGTGCGACTGGGCGTCCAGCAGGGCGAGCGATTCGGCCTCGCGCGCCACATGGCCGACGAGGCCCTCGTCCACGCTCAGAACGGTAAGATGAACCGCATCCCGGTTCAGGCCTTCCGTTGCGTACAGCTCAAGGGTCTGATCGACGCGCAGCACGTAGACCGAGCAGACTTCCGCCACCATGTTGGCGGCGATCAGCACAACGATCTTGTCGAGGCGGTCCTGCGCGCTGACCGGCTCCGCCATCACCTCGCGGAGGCGCCGGAGCAGCACGCGGGGACCGCCGAGCGCGCCACGCATCGGCCGCATCCTTAAAAATGAGCGGGCTCAGGTGCCCGCGGGGCAATCCACTGGACGGCGCGCCCCCGCGAAGGCCACCCTCAACTGTTCCGCCCTCCGCTGTCCAGCCCGTATAGCGAATGGAGAGTCCGGACCGCAAGTTCGGTATAGGCCGCATCTATCAGGAAGGAGATCTTGATCTCCGACGTGGTGATGGCGCGGATGTTGATGCCGCGGCCCGCCAGCGCCTCGAACGCCTTGGCGGCGACGCCGGCGTGGGAGCGCATGCCGATGCCGATGACCGATACCTTGGTCACGTCTCCGGCGCCTTCGATCGCCTGGAAGGCAATGGAGTCCCGCGCCTTCTCGATCACCGCCTTGGCGCGCTCGAAATCGGCCGTGGGGACGGTGAAGGTGATGTCGGTATAGCCGTCCGCCGACACGTTCTGGACGATCATGTCCACATTGATGTGCGCGTCCGCCAGCGGGCCGAACACGGCGGCGGCGATGCCGGGCTTGTCGGCGACCCGGCGGATGGAGACCTGGGCCTCGTCCTTGGAGAAGGCGATGCCCGTGACCACCTGCGATTCCATCTGGCTTGCCACGATTTCCTCCTCGTCGCAGATGAGGGTTCCAGCCTTCTCGACCTCGCGCATCTCCGGCGCGTCGGGATCGACGAGGCTCGAGCGCACGAAGGTGCGCACATTATGCACCATGGCGAGCTCCACCGAGCGCACCTGCAGCACCTTGGCGCCCAGCGACGCCATCTCCAGCATCTCCTCGAAGGCGATGCGGTCGAGGCGGCGGGCCTTGGGCACCACGCGCGGGTCGGTGGTATAGACGCCGTCCACATCGGTATAGATGTCGCACCGCTCGGCCTTGAGCGCGGCCGCCACGGCCACCGCCGAGGTGTCCGAGCCGCCGCGGCCGAGCGTCGTGATCCGCCCCGTGGGCAGGTGGATGCCCTGGAAGCCAGCGATCACCGCCACCTCGCCGCCCTCGATGGAGGTGGCCAGCCGGTCGGCGTCGATGTCCATGATGCGGGCGGATCCGTGCGCGTCGTCGGTGGAGATCGGGATCTGCCAGCCCTGCCACGAGCGGGCGGAAACGCCCATCTCCTGCAGGGCGATGGCGAGCAGCCCGCTCGTCACTTGCTCACCGGAGGCCACCACCGCGTCATATTCACGCGCGTCGTAGAGCGAGGAGGCATCCTTGCACCACGCGACCAGCTCGTTGGTCTTGCCGGACATGGCGGAGACCACGACCGCGACCTTGTAGCCGGCCTCCACCTCGCGCTTGACGTGGCGCGCCACGTTGCGGATGCGCTCGATATTGGCGACGGACGTGCCGCCGAACTTCATGACAAGCCGAGCCATCGCTCGTGCCTTTCTTCGCCTGATATCCTTGGGGTTGCACGCGTGCGGCGCCGATCCCGGCCGCCGGCTTCAAACCCGCGTCATTTTCGCCGGCGCAGCTGGGCGCGCGATGCCGGGGGAGCGAAGGTGGCCGAGCGGAACATCCCTGAAGTCCTTGCGCGCGGGGTTCTGGAAGTCGCGCAGCTGTTGGGGCGCCTCCATAGCGGCAACGGGGGGCCGGGGCAACCGGTCAGCGCAACCGGCTGAGAACGCGCTTGCGGCGGGGAGCGCCGGGGGGCATCAACCGCCTGTCCCACCGGAGCCCCGCTCATGACCGAAGATGCCTTCG
>JAYSCE010000149.1:1070-8944 GCA_041915035.1 Xanthobacter sp. | reverse complement strand
TATCAATGATATCAAATCGCCAGCCGCCACGCCAGAGAGGCGGTCGCCCTACCCCACCAGCCGCGCCGGGGCCTTGTCGCGGGCGAGCTTCTTGAACTTCTTCACCACCATGTCGCGCTTCAGCTTGGAGATGTGGTCGATGAAGAGCACGCCGTTGAGGTGGTCGATCTCGTGCTGCACACAGGTGGCGAACAGGCCCTCGGCCTCCACCTCCCGCGTCTTGCCCTCCACGTCCAGGAAGCGCACCGCCACCTTCGCCGGCCGCTCCACCTCCTCGTAATATTCGGGGATGGAGAGGCAGCCCTCGCTGTAGACGGAGGTTTCCTCCGAGGCGGCGATGATTTCCGGATTGATGAGGGCGATGGGCTTCTTGTTCTCGCCGTCACGCGCCACATCGATGGTGATGACGCGGCGCTGCACACCCACCTGTATGGCCGCCAGCCCGATGCCGGGGGCGTCGTACATGGTCTCGAACATGTCCTCCACCAGCTTGCGCACCTCGCTGTCGATCTTTTCGACCGGGGCGGAAAGCGTGCGCAGCTTGGGCTCGGGGATGATGAGGATGGGCCGGATCGTCATTCGAGCGAGATAAGCGAAGCTGCCGCATAGGTCAACATGTTCGCCGTTTGTTCAAGGAAGAGAATCACGTAAGAAGAGAAGGTTCACGCAAGAGCAAGGCATGCCGGTTGTGCTGTTCACCTTCGGCGGGCGGCCCTTCACCGTGGCCGAGGCGGCTGCGGTCGCCGCGGCGGTGCTGGCGCTGCTGATGTTCCTGGTGCTGGTGAGCCTCGTGCGCCAGTCGCGGGCGCGCGCCGCCGCCGCCTCCGAGGAAGCCCTGCGACGGGACGAGATGGACCGCCGCCTGCGCGAGCTGGTCCGCGTCCAGTCCGAGACCGCCGGCCGCGTGCAGAGCATGACGGAGATCCTGGCCCAGCGGCAGAGCGAGCTTGCCCGAGCCGTCTCCGACCGGCTGGACCAGACCTCCCACCGGCTGGGAGAGACCCTCTCCACCGCCGCCCGCGCCACCCATGAAAGCCTGACACGGATCGCCGAGCGCCTCGTGATGGTGGAGGCGGCCGAGCGCAGCCTCGGCGATCTCTCCGCGCAGGTCGTCTCCCTGCGCGAGACGCTCGCCAACAAGCAGGCGCGCGGCGCCTTCGGGCAGGCGCGGATGGAGGCCATCGTCGCCGACGGCCTGCCGCGGGGCAGCTTCGCCTTCCAGTACACCCTCTCCAACGGCAAGCGGCCGGACTGCGCCATCTTCCTGCCGGGGGATCCGCGCCCACTGCTGGTGGATTCCAAATTCCCGCTGGAGGCCGTCACCGCCTTCCGCGAGGCGCCGTCCCCGGAGCATCGGAAGGCGGCGGGCCAGCGCCTGCGCAACGATCTCTTGAAGCACGTCTATGACGTGGCCGAGCGCTATTTCATCCCCGGCGAGACGCAGGACGTTGCGCTCATCTTCGTGCCATCGGAATCCGTCTACGCCGAGATCAGCGAGCATTTCGATGGTGTGGTGCAGGAGGCCTACCGGTTGCGCGTGGTGCTGGTCTCCCCCTCCCTCCTGATGCTGGCCGTCCAAGTGGTGCAGGCCATCGCGAAAGACGCCCGCATGCGGGAGGAGGCGGACCGCGTGCGGACGGAGGTCGCCGCCCTCGTGGACGACGTGAGCCGCCTGCGCGAGCGGGTGGGCGATCTCGCCAAGCATTTCGCGCAGGTGGGCGACGACGTGCAGCGGGTCATCGTCTCCGCCGACAAGATCGCCCGGCGCGGGCTCAGGCTGGAGCAACTGGATTTCGACGCGCCCGGCCCGCCGCCCTCTGCACCCCCTCAGTGAGGGCAGCCCCATGCAGAAGCACCGCATCTACACCACCAGCTTCGCCAGCGTGTATCCGCTCTATGTCGCCAAGGCCGAGCGCAAGGGGCGCACGCAGGCGGAGGTCGACGAGATCATCCGCTGGTTGACCGGCTATTCCGATGCAGAGTTGCGCGCCCGCGCCGTCAGCAGGACGGACTTCGAGACCTTTTTCGCCGAGGCGCCCGCACCCAATCCGGCCCGCGCGCTCATTACGGGCGCCGTCTGCGGCGTACGGGTGGAGGACGTCGCGGAGCCGACCATGCGGGAAATAAGGTATCTCGATAAGCTCATCGACGAGCTGGCACGCGGGCGGCCGCTCGAGAAGATCCTGCGCAAGGGATGAGGCTGTTGATGTGGCCGCCCTCGGCGCAGGCGGCATCTTGCGCGGCAGCGTTCGAGGCAGGATGCTGGCAGCCGAGATGAATCGCGCGCCGGTTGTGGCGCGCCCGTGACCTTTAAGGACGAAATGCCCGAACTGCCCGAGGTGGAAACCGTCCGCCGCGGCCTGATGCCCGTCTTGCAGGGCGCCGTGATCGAGAGCGCCGAAGCGCGCCGCCCAGACTTGCGTTGGCCACTGCCGGAGAATTTTGCCGAACGCTTGGCGGGCCGCCGCGTGGAGGCCATCGGCCGCCGCGCCAAATATCTGCTGGCCGATCTCGATGGCGGCGAGGTGATGATCCTGCACCTCGGCATGTCCGGCTCCATCCGGGTGGAGGGGGAAAAGGCGCGTCGGCCGGGCGCCTTCCATTATCCGCGCGCCGAGGCGGGGCCGCACGATCACGTGGTGCTGCACCTCGCTGGCGGCACCACCGTCACCTTCAACGACCCGCGCCGCTTCGGTGCCATCCTGATCGTCCCTTACGACCGGCTGGAGAGCCATCCGCTGCTCGCCGGGCTCGGCCCGGAGCCGCTGGGCAATGCCTTTCACGCAGACTATCTCGCAAGCGTCTTCGCCCGCCGCAACACCTCGCTGAAGGCCGCGCTGCTGGACCAGAAGCTCGTCGCCGGGCTCGGCAACATCTACGTCTGCGAGGCCCTGTTCCGCGCCGGCCTCTCGCCGCGCCGTCTCGCCCACACCATCGTGACGAGCGACGGCAAGCCGACGCCGCGGATGGAACGCCTCGTCACCGCCATCCGCGACGTGCTGCGCGAAGCCATCCAGGCCGGCGGCTCCTCGCTGCGCGACCACAGGCAGGTGAGCGGCGAGCTGGGCTATTTCCAGCACACCTTCCGCGTCTACGGCCGCGAAGGCGAGCCCTGCCGGACCCGGCATTGCAAGGGCATCGTCCGGCGCATCGTGCAGGGCGGGCGCTCCACCTTCTATTGCCCCGTCTGTCAGCGATAGCGCAGCCTCGCACGGCCGCTGTGCGAGGCTGCCACTTCGCATCAACGCCGAGGCACGGTAGAGCACGTCACCCGCGCGCGCGAAGCGCCGCCGAGGCTATCGACCGGTGTCACGCCGGCTGAGGAGGAGATGAGGATGGCTTACGAGACGATCCTGTTGGAGGTGGACGAGCGGGTCGGCATCATCCGGCTGAACCGCCCCCAGGCGCTGAACGCGCTGAACGCCCAGCTCATCAACGAGCTGAACGCCGCCCTCGACGTGCTGGAGCACGACCGCGCCATCGGCTGCATCATCCTCACCGGCTCGGAGAAGGCGTTCGCCGCCGGCGCCGACATCAAGGCGATGCAGAACTTCACCTATCCGGACACGTATCTCGACGATTACATCACCTCCTGGGAGCGCCTCTCGCGCACCCGCAAGCCGGTGATCGCGGCGGTGGCCGGCTTCGCCCTGGGCGGCGGCTGCGAGCTTGCCATGATGTGCGATTTCATCCTCGCCGCCGACACCGCGAAATTCGGCCAGCCGGAGATCAAGCTCGGCGTCATGCCCGGCTCCGGCGGCACCCAGCGCCTGACACGCTTCATCGGCAAGTCGAAAGCCATGGAGATGTGCCTTACCGGCCGCCTGATGGATGCCGTGGAGGCCGAGCGCTCCGGCCTCGTCTCCCGCATCATCCCCGCCGCCGAGCTGATGACCGAGGCGCTGAAGGTGGCCAAGGTGATCGCCGGCATGTCGCTGCCCGTGGCCATGCAGACCAAGGAGGCGGTGAACCGCTCCTACGAGACCTCGCTGGCCGAGGGCATTCGCTTTGAGCGCCGGGTGTTCCAGTCCCAGTTCGGCCTTCCCCACCAGCAGGAAGGCATGGGCGCCTTCATCGAAAAGCGCCCGCCCGACTTCAAGGCCTGACGGCAAGGCGGGTGCTGCCCAGCCGGCCGCACCCGCCTTCCCCATCTTTCCGCGGAAGAGCGCAAGGAGCGTGTTGACAAGCAAGCCGCCCCCCCTCTATGTGTCGCGCTCCCAGCCGGCCACAACCGGACGGGGCCCAGGTGGCGGAATTGGTAGACGCGCTGGTTTCAGGTACCAGTGGTGAAAGCCGTGGAGGTTCGAGTCCTCTCCTGGGCACCATTTTACCATCCAAAGACGTCTGGTAACGTCCAATTGTGATGGTAAATCAAGTGGTTAGCCCCCTTTGATAGTCTGCCAGGGTCCGCGGTGGTCCGGTTGAATCTCGCGCGCGCGTAGGCATGCTTGTAGGCATCGATTTCATGCCTACAGCGAGATGCCTACAGATGCCTCTCACGGATCTGGCGCTGCGCAACGCCAAGCCAAAAGACAAGCCGTACAAGCTATTTGACGGCGGTGGCCTGCACCTTCTTGTTAACCCGAATGGCAGCCGCATCTGGCGCCTCGCCTATCGATTCGCGGGCAAGCCGAAGCAGCTCTCGTTTGGTCCCTACCCCACCGTTCCCCTCGTCGAGGCGCGCCAAAAGCGGGAAGAGGCCAAAAGGCAACTTCTCGCCGGCGAGGATCCTTCCGCGGTCCGCAAGCTGGAGAAGGTTGCGGCCAGTGTGTCTTCTGCCAACACGTTTTCGGCCGTAGCCGAGGAATTCATAGAGCGCCTGAAGGGGCGAGGAATTGCCGAAGTCACCCTAGCTAAGAAGCGCTGGCTTCTTACGGATCTAGCAGGCCCCAGTTTGGGCCATCGGCCGATAGCTGAAATCTCCGCCTTCGAAATTCTATCCGTGTTGCAGCAGGTCGAGCGCAGTGGCCGACGAGAGACGGCTCGTCGCCTGAGGTCATCGATAGGAGCGGTGTTTCGCTTCGCCATCGCGACACTTAGAGCCGTAACCGACCCAACCTTCGCACTGAGGGACGCGTTGGAGCGGCCGAAGGTGCGCCACTTATCGGCTCTCACAGATCCCAAGGCGCTGGGCGGCTTGATTCGCGCCGTCGACGAATACACGGGCTGGCCCACCGTCAGGTCGGCGCTCTTATTCACCGCACTGACATTCGCCCGGCCGGGCGAGGTGCGCGGCGCTCGATGGGGTGAGGTCGATGTGGAAAGGGCGATCTGGAGCATTCCAGCGGAACGCATGAAGATGCGCCGACCGCATGTCGTGCCCCTCTCCCGCCAGGCGCTGGCGGTGCTCGCCGATATCCGCCCGCTGACCGGCGCCAGCGAGTTGATCTTCCCTTCGATCCGCTCGAACAAGAAGCTCCTGAGTGAGAACGCCATGAACTCGGCGCTGCGGCGCATGGGATTCACGCAGGAGGAGATGACGTCGCCAAGATAGTTGCCGGCGAGGACAGGCTCTTCGCAGCCCGGCGAGACGCACGTCGCGGGCAAACGGCCCAGCTCAAGGAACGGATCGCTCAACTGGCGGATGAGGTGGAAGGGCTGGAAGCGCAGCGATTAGCGATGAGCGATCAGATCCTCCTCATCGCCAAGGAGTTGAAAGGCGTTGAAGAGCTCTACGCAAAAAACCTAGTCACCATCTCCCGCGTCGCTGCACTCCAGCGGGAGGCGGCCCGGCTCGAAGGCGAGCGGGGTCGGGTCGTGGCCGCTATCGCTCAGGCGAAGGGGAAGGGCACCGAGACCGAACTACAGATCCTCCAGTTGGAGCAGGATTTTACGACCGATGTGCTGAAAGAGCTGCGCGAATTGGATGCCAAGGCCGGCGAGCTCGTGGAGCGCAAAGTGGCGAGTGAGGATCAGCTGAAGCGAGTGGACATCACAAGTCCAGGCGCCGGAACAGTGCATCAGCTTGCGGTTCACACCGTCGGCGGGGTGGTCACTCAGGGTGAGACCCTGCTGTACGTGGTGCCGGAGGCCGACCAACTGACAATAGAATTGCGCCTATTACCTCAAGATATTGACCAAGTGCAAGTTGGGCAGGCCGCCTTCGTTCGATTTACCGCCTTCAACCAACGCAGAACCCCTGAGTTCGACGGCACGGTCAACTGGGTGGCGGCGGACCTAACGCACTCGCCGGAGACGGGAGAACGCTTCTATGTCGCTCGGATCGCACTCTCTGCAGGTGAACTAACGCGCATTGATGGGCTCCCGCTTGTGCCGGGTATGCCGGCGGAGGCGCACATCCGCACTACAGAGCGGACGATGTTGTCCTATTTAATGAAACCGCTCGGCGATCAGTTCGCCCGAGCGATGCGGGAGGAGTGATATGCCGCCAGTTCACCAAAGATCACGCTTTAACGGGCAATTGAATAAACTCGACGACCCGAACCCAAAGGGACGCAGGAAAACCGTCGCGGAAGTGCTTGGTGAAATTGTTTGGATTTTAAGTCGCTCTCCGTCCCACAGGCACCTAACGGTTGCCGATATTGAGAAACAGGTAATGCATAAGATTGCGTTTGGACAGTTCAAATTGTTTTATAACAATAGTATTCCGTACATAGTTGGATTCCGGACTATAGTGCACGTTGGCCAAGTGCCGGATTTTGAGTGGGAGTTTGTTTGTACAAATGGCAAATTGCCAGACGAGACCGTGTCATATCTGAAAAGCATTGCTGAGGGCAATTAGATGTACCCTCATCTCAAGAGGATCTCTATGCTATCCATCGCGCTCTTGACGAGCGAGGCCAGCGCACAAGCTCGAATCGAAGGGTGTGTTGGGCGGCCCGCCAGCGCAGTAGCCATAATGTACTCGTTTCTACAAGACGAAATTGTGAATAAACCGATAACTGATAGATTTGATTTGCATGTTATGGAGAAAAAACATCGCCTGTCGCAAATGTTGGCGCGACAATCCGGTGATAGTGACGCAATTAAAAATATACGTAAACATAACTACTGCTCTGCCAATACGAACAAAGATTACATTATTTGTGAATTTAAAATCGAATGTACAGGAATATTCGCAGATCCAAAGACTATCCCGATCACCTACACCGCGCGGCTGCTGCTCGGGCCCGATAGCATTGACGTGCAGAGTTTGACAGTAAGTTTTCCTTGGCGGGAGACTGTAATACTCCCGCGCGATCCGCGCGACCTTGATTCAAGATGATCAGATACGCACCGCATTAACGCATTCAGGTAGGTGTCGAGCTCGGCCAATCAAAGGGGCGTACTCCAATGTCAGATGTACAAATAAAGGTGGAAGTGCGCCATACCATGCTGGCTGGCGTAGGTGACACTGCCTTAATATCTCATCAGTATGTCGCGTTAGTGCAATATAATACGTCCCCCGGAGGGTCAGTTTCCTCCACTGTCCTCGCCGAGATACATGGCCTTGGCACCCTTGCCGATGCCCCCGTGTCGAACGCGCAGCTCAGCGACCCCACAGTTCGTCCGCCTATGATAATTGATGGAAAGGGAAACCTTTACGTCTATACGACGTCCGGCGATTTCCTTTCCGGCACCAAATACATCGACGGAACAATATATCAAACTGAGCTAATTGACATTGCGAGCCCCGAGTACGCAGCCGCGACGTCGACGTTCTACGAGGTAGCCGCAGCAGCTTCCAATGTATTAAATCCGTTAGACATGCGGTATTTTTATATTGAGCAAAACAGCAATTCGGTAGCTCGCTACGTTGCCGAGTTCATGGCAGATGTCTTTGGGGTGCCTCTTCCGAGTATGACGAATCCAAACCTCGCAGCGCCCGGTTGGTCGAACAATCTCGAGACAGTTGTTGTAACCGCCAGCGAAGT
>JAYSCE010000149.1:0-1060 GCA_041915035.1 Xanthobacter sp. | reverse complement strand
CTCGCGGCGAGCTCCCCCAAGATCGCTGCTTTTCACCCGGCACATCAATATCGATGGCCGACGGGAGTCTTAAGTGCATTGAATCTATTGCGGTTGGAGATATCGTTGCATCGTACTCTACGGTAAATGGAGATCTATTTGACGGACGGGTCTCTAATATATTCTCCAATACGTCGAAATCACTGGTCTCAGTAAACGGAACAAAAGTTACTCCTGATCATCTGTTTTTGTCAGAGAGTGGCTCATTCGAAAAATTAATGAGCATCATCGACCGAGGTGGCCATATTGTTACAGAAAATGGAGAGTTGTTGGCGATAAATGATTGCGAAATCACTGTCTTCCCTGATGGCGAATATCGCGTACACAACTTTGAAGTCCTCGATTCTCACACATATATTGCTGGTGGGTTCCGCGTACATAATGACTCCACTGTTCCGATCGCCATGGCGGGCGCTATTGGCCAGGCACTAGGCTCATCCCTAGGGCAGATGTTGAGTGATGACCCATTTGTGCAACTGGCTGCAGGCACATCTCTCGGGGTGATTGGGCGAAATTTCTCGGAGGGACTGGTAGATAATCTGCTACACCCAGGAACCAACCCAATTGGGGCGTTCAGCAATTTACCGAACGACGTTATAAATGCGGGGGTTGGAACCATAACGTCGTTATTATTTTCGGAGGCCGCGGAGGCGCTAGGTATAGATGGTTTTGGTGCTGACTTATTTAATACATATGGCTCCGCATATCTAGGGTCAGTTCTAAATCAGGTTCTCAACACGAGCCAGGGCATTGGAGGTATCTCGTCAATATCATACGAGAAAGCCTTTATGTCTGTTCCTGGTGCTATCGGTGCATTCCTTGGGAGTGCGTTGGCTCACGAAATATTGGAAGCCGAAAGTATCGAAGCCAGCATAGCGGGCAGCGCGCTGGGCGCGGGTGGATCGGCAGTGGGCGTTTGGGCGGCCACAGCGGCTCTGGGTTCAATAGGCACCGCCTCTACTGCGTTGACGGTCGGTTTGAACTTTCTGCTTCCCGGGGCCGGGGCGCTGATCGGGACGCT
>JAYSCE010000148.1:4499-8990 GCA_041915035.1 Xanthobacter sp. | reverse complement strand
ATGCCGCCATTCCCGCCGCCGACGCCCGGCGCAACCTCCTCGCCCGCATGGCCGGCCGGCGCATCGTCGAGATGGCGCGCGAGGACCTCAAGCCCTCCGACATCCTCACCCGGGCGGCCTTCGAGAATGCCATCCGCGCGCTGGCAGCCATCGGGGGCTCCACCAACGCGGTAGTGCACCTTCTGGCCATCGCCGGCCGCATCGGCATCGACCTGACGCTGGACGATTTCGACCGGCTCGGCCGCGACGTGCATTGCCTCGTGGACCTGATGCCCTCCGGCCGCTTCCTGATGGAGGATTTCTATTATGCCGGCGGCCTGCCGGCCGTCCTGCGCACGCTCGGCGAACGCGGCCTCCTGCACAAGGACGCGAAGACCGTGAACGGTCGCACCCTGTGGGAGAACGTCTCCGCCGCCCCGTGCTGGAACGCGGAGGTCATCACCCCCTTCGAGGCGCCGTTCAAGGCCGATGCGGGCATCGCCATCCTCAAGGGCAACCTTGCGCCGGACGGCGCCGTCATCAAGCCCTCGGCCGCCTCTCCCGAGCTGATGCAGCACACCGGCCGCGCCGTGGTGTTCGAGAATGTGGAGGAGATGCACCACGCGGTGAATGATGAGGCGCTGGAGATCGACGCCTCCTGCATCATGGTGCTGAAGCATTGCGGCCCCAAGGGCTATCCGGGCATGGCCGAGGTGGGCAACATGCCGCTGCCCGCCAAGCTCCTGCGCGCGGGCGTGCGCGACATGATCCGCATTTCCGACGCGCGCATGTCCGGCACCGCCTATGGCACCGTGGTGCTGCACGTGGCGCCCGAGGCCACCGCCGGCGGCCCTCTGGCCCTGGTGAAGAACGGCGACCTCATCACGCTCGACGTGCCGGCCCGTTCGCTGCACCTGCATGTGAGCGAGGAGGAGCTTTCGGCCCGCCGCGCCGCCTGGGTGCCGCCGGTCCCCCATGCCGAGCGCGGCTACCAGCGCCTTTACATCGACCATGTGCTGCAGGCCGACCGCGGCGCCGATTTCGACTTCCTCGTCGGGCGTTCCGGTTCGCCCGTTCCACGCGACAATCACTGAGGTCCGTTCATGTCCAGCGTCAATGCCAAGCGTCCCTACCGGGGCGTCTTCCCGGTCGCGCCCACGGTGTTCGATGCCGAGGGACGGCTCGACCTTGAGGGCCAGAAGCGCGCCATCGACTGCATGATCGATGGCGGCTCCAACGGCATCTGCATCCTCGCCAACTTCTCCGAGCAGTTCGTGCTCACCGACGCCGAGCGCGACACGGTGATGACCACGGTGCTGGAGCACGTGGCGGGGCGGGTGCCGATCATCGTGACCACCACCCATTTTGCCACGCAGGTGTGCGCCGAGCGCTCGCGCCGGGCTCAATATCTGGGCGCGGCCATGGTGATGGTGATGCCGCCCTATCACGGCGCCACCTTCCGTGTGCCCGAGGCATCCATCTACGATTTCTACAAGGGCGTCTCCGACGCCGTCTCCATCCCGGTGATGGTGCAGGATGCGCCTGTGGCGGGCACGCCGCTGTCGGTGCCGCTGCTCGCCCGCATGGCCCGGGAGATCGAGAACCTCGCCTACTTCAAGATCGAGGTTCCGCAGGCGGCGGCGAAGCTCCGCGCGCTCATCGCCGAGGGCGGCGAGGAGGCCATCACCCTGATGGCCGATCTCGATGCCGGGGCCACCGGCGCCATGACCGGCGGCGGCTTTCCCGATGGCATCCGCCAGATCATCGATCCCTATCTCGCCGGCGACCGCGAGGCGGCGATGACCGCCTATGAGCGCTGGCTGCCGCTGATCAATTACGAGAACCGTCAGTGCGGGCTGTCCGCCTGCAAGATCCTGATGAAGGAAGGCGGCGTCATCGCCAGCGATACGGTGCGCGCGCCGCTGCCCCCGGTGCATCCCGCGACCCGCGCCGGCCTCATCGAGATTGCCCGGCGCCTCAATCCGCTGGTCCTGCGCTGGGGCAAGTAAAACAAGACCAATAATCGTTTTTTTACTGGAGGAGCGGCTCAGGCCGAGGCTCTGCACACTCGAATTGTGTCAATCATTCGCCAAGGGTAGGGATATGTCCGAAACATCCATTGGTCACGCCGCGACCCGCACCGCGGCAGCATCCGGCGATCGGGGGCTCACCGAGCGCGAGATCGTCGGCCTTCTGTGCCGCAAGCTGCTGCCGTTTCTCGCGCTGCTTTACATCGTCGCCTATGTGGATCGCGCCGTCGTCGGCTTTGCCAAGCTGCACATGAATGCCGACGTGGGCATCGGTGACGCCGCCTACGGCCTTGGCGCCGGGCTGTTCTTCATCGGCTATTTTCTCTTCGAGGTGCCGAGCAACCTGGCGCTGGAGAAGTTCGGCGCGCGCATCTGGTTCGCCCGCATTCTCGTCACCTGGGGCCTCATCACGGCCGCCATGGCGCTGATCTCCGGGCCGGCATCGTTCTATACTTTGCGCTTCCTGCTCGGCGCGGCGGAGGCGGGGCTTTATCCCGGCATCATCTATTTCCTCACCAAGTGGTTCCCGCTGCGCCACCGGGCCCGGATCATCGGCCTTCTGGTGCTGGCCCAGCCCATCGCCCTGATCGTCACCGGCCCGCTCGCCGGTCTTATCCTCTCCACCAACGGCGCGTTCGGCCTCGCCCCCTGGCAGGTGCTGTACATCGTCTGCGGCGTCCCCGCCGTGCTGCTCGCGGTGCCGACGCTCTATGTGCTGCCGGAATCCCCCCGTGAGGCCCGCTGGCTCAGCCCGCAGCAGTGCGACTGGATCGAGCACGAGCTCGCCACCGAGACGAAGGCCCACAAGCTGGAATCCCACGGAAATCCGCTGAAAGCCATTCTGGACAAGCGCGTGCTGCTGCTCGCGCTCCTGTTCCTGCCGTTCCCGCTGGCCATCTATGGCCTGGCGCTGTGGCTGCCCACCATCATCAAGCAGTTCGGCGTGAGCGATGCGGCCACCGGCTTCCTGTCCGCGGTCCCCTATCTGTTCGCAGTCGTGGGCCTGTGCACGGTGCCGCGTCATTCGGATGCCAAGCGTGAGCGGCACTGGCACATCGTGGTGGTGACGACGCTTGCTGCCATCACCCTCGCCGCCAGCGCCACGGTGGCTTCGCCGGTGATGCAGCTGGTGTTTCTGTCCCTCACCGCCTTCTGCATCTATTCCATCCAGGCGGTGATCTGGGCGCTTCCCGGCTCGTTCCTCACCGGCGCCAGCGCGGCGGTTGGCATTGCCACCATCAATTCGCTGGCCAATCTCGGCGGCTATCTCGGCCCGTTCGGCATCGGATACCTGAAGGAGATGACGGGCAGCACTGCCGCCGGCCTCTATTTCCTCTCGGGCGCGCTGATCTTCGGCGTGGTCATGGCCTTCGTCGTCCGCGGCGCCCTCGGCACGGCGGGCGCCGGCAACAGCAAGAGCTGAACACCATGGAAATCACCGGACAGAATCTGATCGGCGCGCGGGATGTCGCCAGTGACGCGACCTTCCGTGCCGTCGATCCCGCCACGGATACGAAGATCGCGCCCGACTTCGCCGAGGCGGGGGCGGCAGAGGTGGACGCGGCGGCGAGGCTCGCCGCCGAGGCCTTCCCGATCTTTCGCGAGACATCGCCCGCCGTGCGGGCGGCGTTTCTCGACACCGTCGCCGAAGCCATCGAAGGCATCGGCGATGCGCTGATCGACCGTGCCGCGGTGGAAACGGGCCTGCCCAAGGCCCGGCTGACCGGTGAACGTGGCCGCACCACGGGACAGCTCCGGCTGTTCGCCAACGTGCTGCGGCGGGGCGATTTCCTCGATGTCCGCATCGACAACGCCCTGCCGGAGCGCAAGCCGCTGCCGCGCTCCGACCTCCGGCTGCGCCAGATCGGCGTCGGCCCGGTGGCGGTGTTCGGCGCGAGCAACTTTCCGCTCGCGTTCTCGGTGGCCGGCGGAGACACCGCCTCGGCGCTGGCCGCCGGCTGCCCGGTGGTGGTGAAGGGCCATCCGGCCCATCCCGGCACCTCGGAGCTCGTGGGCCGCGCCATCCGCACTGCGGTGGCGGCCTGCGGCCTGCCGGAGGGGGTGTTCTCCCTCATCACGGGCACCAGCACGGCCCTGGGGGGTGCCCTGGTCGCCGACGCGCGCATCATGGCGGTCGGCTTCACCGGATCGCGGGCGGGAGGGCTTGCCCTCGCGCGCATTGCCGCCGAGCGCAAGGTGCCGATCCCGGTCTATGCCGAGATGAGCTCCATCAACCCGGTCTATCTGCTGCCCGGCGCGCTCGCCACCCGGGCGGAGGCCCTGGGGACGGCATTTGTTGCCTCGCTCACCATGGGCGCCGGGCAGTTCTGCACCAATCCGGGCCTTGTCATTGCCCTGGACGGCCCGGACCTCAACCGCTTCACCGCCGCGGCAGCGGCGGCCCTCGGCGGGGCCGCCGCGGCCACCATGCTCACCCCGGGCATCGCCGCTGCCTATCAGCGCGGTGTCGAGGCGATCGCCG
>JAYSCE010000148.1:1262-4489 GCA_041915035.1 Xanthobacter sp. | reverse complement strand
GCACCCCCCCGGCGCGATCGGCGACCTCTAGCGCGGCGGCGCCCAGCGGGCCGGGGGCTATCGCCGCCCGGCGGACCTCCCGGCGGCGCGGCGCAGACCCTCGCCCGCGGCGCCGGGCCCGCCGGCCCCAATGCCTGTCAGCCGGCCCTGTTCTCCACCACCGCCACCGCGTTCCAGTCGGCGCCGGAGCTGTGGCACGAAGTGTTCGGCTCCTCCTCCATCGTCGTGCGCTGCGCGGATGCGGACGAGATGCTGGCCGTCACCCGCCTGCTCGAAGGCCAGTTGACCGCGACTCTGCATCTCGATGACGGGGACCATGCTCTGGCGCAGGCGCTTCTGCCGCTGCTGGAGGAAAAGGCCGGGCGAATCCTCGCCAATGGCTGGCCGACCGGCGTCGAGGTGTGCGAAGCCATGGTGCATGGCGGCCCTTTCCCCGCCACCTCCGACACCCGGACCACCTCGGTGGGCACCCTCGCCATCCGCCGCTTCCTGCGTCCGGTCTGCTATCAGGACCTGCCGGCGGTGTTGCTGCCGCCCGCGCTGCGACCGGAGAACCCCTACGGCCTGCCACGGCTGGTGGATGGAGCCCCGCAAGGCGGAACCACGCCGCAAAGCTGAACGCGAAGCCAAGCCGGACTTGACCGGAGACATCCCGCGCTGCGGTCGCTCCATCCAAGCGGCTCGAAGCTTTCGGGGTCTCGCAAGGTGGAACCAATCCGCTCCGGCGTGGCGCCGCCACGGAGGTCGAGAAGCGCCGGTCGACGGACAGGGCGGAGACTCCGCCCCGCCTCCCGGACGGTGAGAGCGGGGATCCCTGCTAGGGACTTGGGCCAACGGTGTCGGCCATCTCGGCGTCGCGGGCCCCCAAGGGGAGCGGCGGCCCCGTCGTCGTGTCGCGGGCTGTCTGATGCTCGATTTCGGCGTTCAGCTCCGCGCCCAGCAGGATGACGCTGAACGACAGTCACAGCCAGGTCATGAAGCCGATGACCGCGCCGAGGGAGCCATAAGTCTCGTTGTAGCTGCCGAAGCGGCTCACATACCAGGAGAAGCCGGCGGACATGGCGAGCCACAGGACCGATGCCGCCAGACTGCCCAGGCTGAGCCACGTCCATCGGGCCGGCGCCCGGCAAGGGCCGTAGCGATATATGACAGCGACCAGCGCAGCGACGATCAGCGCGAGGATGGGCCAGCGCAGCAGCGAGATGACCCATTCCGCACCCGCATCGAGATAGAGCGCCCTCATCACCAGCGGCAGCGCCACCACCGCCGCGAGGGCAATGCAGGCGAACACCACAGCCGCCAGCGTGAAGCCCAGCGTCAGCAGCGTGAGCCCGACCAGGGAGCGGGTCTCGTCCTCTTCATAGGCGATATTGAGCGCTTCGATCAGCGCCTTGGTACCCGCGTTGGCGCTCCACAGGGCGACCCCGAAGCTCAGGGCGAAGCCGAAGCCCAGGGTCGCCGAGCCTTGCGACATGACGCGCAGCGCCTGGTCCTTCATGACGTCGATTGCTCCCGACGGGAGGAACCAGGATGCCGCGTCGAGCTGATCGCGCAGCGCCCCCGGATCGAGGAAAAGGCCATAGAGCGAGACAAGGGCGCTGATGGCCGGAAAGATTGCGAGCAGAGCATAGAAGGCCACGCCGGCCGACAGGCTCAGGATCCGGTCGTCGAAGAATTCGTGGAACACCCGTATCAGGATGTCGCGCCAGCCCCGGCGCGGGATTTGAAGTGGGCTGTCGGCCTCTCGGCCGCGGTCGTGCCTCCATTGATGGGTATGGGTGTCCACTGAACCGCCTCCGGCTCTCCCGCCCGTTTCCCGCAAGCGGGAAACGCGCGTCCTCTGCAGCGAACAACCCATCTGCAGGGCCACGGTTTCAGAGCCTTCTCATCTTCACGAGCTGAGGGGCCACACAAGCCGGGACGGGATGTGGGGCGCCATCCCCCTCGCCAAACTAAGCAATTTGACCTGAGCCCCTAAACCTCCTCCAGATTTAGATCGAGTCCGTCGACACGGAGACGGACGATGCGGGCCTCAGGCACCGCTGCGAAGGCGTCCGCGAGGTCGCCCAATCGCCAAGGTTCGCTTGACACGTATACTATATAGCATTTAGTATTTGCTACATATCAAAAATAGCGCGGCCGCGACTTTCTGGCGCCCGTTTGGCGCCGTTGAGGGCGAGGCCTGAGCTGGAACAACGAGGGGGCCGATGAGCGCTGTTGTCCCGCATCCTCAAGACCAATCGTCCCACCAAATCAGGCCATTGCTGGAGGTTTCGGGGGTCACGCTCCAGTACAAGACCCGCGATCTGCTCGTCACGGCCACCCGCGACGTGAGCTTCGAGGTCTATCCCGCCGACCGCTTCGTGCTGCTCGGCCCCTCCGGCTGCGGCAAGTCTACCCTGCTGAAAGGCGTCGCCGGCTTCCTGAAACCGGTGGCGGGCTTCATGCGGCTGAACGGCCAGATGATCGACGGCGCCGGCCCCGACCGCATGATGGTGTTCCAGGACTTCGACCAGCTGATGCCCTGGAAGACCGTGCTGGAGAACGTGATGTTCCCCATCCTGGTGAGCCGCCGCTTTCCCCGCGCCGAAGCCCGCGCGCGGGCCATGGCCAGCATCACCAAGGTCAAGCTCGGCAAGTTCGCGGATGCCTATCCGCACATGCTGTCCGGCGGCATGAAGCAGCGCGTCGCCATCGCCCGTGCCATGGCCATGGAGCCCGCCATCCTCCTGATGGACGAGCCCTTCGCCGCCCTCGACGCCCTGACGCGCCGCCAGATGCAGGACGAGTTGCTGCAGCTGTGGGACGACACCCGCTTCACCGTCCTCTTCGTCACCCACTCCATCGAGGAGGCGATCGTGGTCGGCTCGCGCATCCTCGTGCTCTCGCCCCATCCCGGCCAGGTGAAGGCGGAGCTGAACGCGCACCAATACGGGCATGACCACCAGGGCGGGAGCGATTTCATGGCCCTGTCCCAGAAGATCAACACCATGCTTTTCGCCGAGGGGCACCATGGCTGAAATCACCCCCTTGCCGGTCGCACGGCTTTCTCCGCCGATCCGGCCGGAATTCGAGCGGACCACGCCCCCCGTAAGTGATGCGGCCGAGATCGAGCGTCCGCTCTCGCTCTGGGAGCACCTTGCCAACATGGAGGGGGTGCGGCGCGGCGCCATCGTTGTGGCGCTGATGGTGGCCTGGCAGGTCTATGCCGTCTGGCTCTCCAACCC
>JAYSCE010000148.1:0-1252 GCA_041915035.1 Xanthobacter sp. | reverse complement strand
CCCGCTGATGTTTCCCACGCTGACGGATACCCTGCGCGCCTTGTGGGATGGTCTCGTCCACGGCGTCCTGCTCCAGCGCATCGGCGCCACGCTCCAGGTGCTCATGACGGGTTATGCCATCGGCATCGCGCTTGCGGCCATGCTGACGACCTTTGCCGTCTCCTCGCGGCTCGGCGCGGACCTTTTGGCAACCCTGACCGCCATGTTCAATCCGCTGCCCGCCATCGCCCTCCTGCCGCTAGCTCTGCTGTGGTTCGGACTCGGTATTCCCAGCCTCGTCTTCGTCATCGTGCATTCGGTGCTTTGGGCGGTCGCCCTCAACACCCTGACGGGCTTTCTGGGCGTTTCCGAAACCCAGCGGCTGGCCGGCCAGAACTACGGCCTGCGCGGTGTGCGCTATGTGGCGCTGATCCTGATCCCGGCAGCCTTCCCCTCGATCCTCTCCGGATTGAAGATCGGCTGGGCCTTTGCCTGGCGCACGCTGATCGCGGCTGAACTGGTGTTTGGCGTGTCCTCCCGTTCGGGTGGGTTGGGCTGGTTCCTGTTCGAGAAACGCAACCAGCTGGAAACCGATCAGGTCTTCGCCGGACTCACCTGCGTCATCATCATCGGCCTGCTGGTGGAAGGACTGATCTTCCGCACCATCGAGGCCCGCACAATCCGCCGCTGGGGCATGAGCCGCGGCTGACCTCGCCCTGTACTGACACCACCAAGAAAAGAGCAGTCCCATGCGTATTCGCCTTCTCGGCACAGGCACGCCCACGCCGTCCCTGCGCCGCATGTCCTCCGGCTATGTGATCGAGACCGGAAACGACGTGCTCGTCATGGACCACGGCTTCGGCGCCCATCATCGCCTGCTGGAGCTCGGCATCCCCGCGACCCGGGTGACCCACCTCTTCTTCTCCCACCTGCACTATGACCATTGCGGCGACTATGGCCGCCTGCTGCTGACGCGCTGGGACCAGGGCGCCGACCGCATTCCCGAGCTGAAGGTGTTCGGGCCGGCGCCCATCGCCGACATCACCGAGCGCCTGTTCGGGCTGGACGGCGTGTACAATGCGGATCTGGTGGCGCGCACCTCGCACGGTTCGAGCCTCGATCTGTTCAAGGCTCGCGGCGGCACGCTGCCCCGGCCGCGCCCCGTTCCGGAGGTCACCACTCTGTCCCCCGGCGACGTCATTAAGGGCGATGGCTGGACGCTGGAGACGGACCAGGTCAACCACTTTCAGCCCTTCCTCGTGACCCTCGGCTT
>JAYSCE010000147.1:0-8994 GCA_041915035.1 Xanthobacter sp. | reverse complement strand
GGCCTCGGTGCAGGCCTTCGGCGATCTGGAGCGGGATGTCGGCCTCGGCGGAGACCTGGGCGAGGGGCGTGCCGGCCTTCGCCTTGTCCAGCAGCTCCTTGGCCTTGGCCTCCACCGCCTTCTCCGTCTCCGCCTCGGTGTAGCGGGCGGTCACGGCGTCCTTCGCTTCCTCGAAGGTGCGGTCGCGGGCGGGGGTGATGGCGGCGGTCTCGTACCACACGAAGCCGCCGCCCTGGGGCAGCTGCACCGTGTCGGTCTCCACGCCCGGCTGGGCGGAGAAGGCGCCGGAGATCACGTCAGCCCCGCCGGGCACGTCCACGGCGGCACCGGCTGCGTCGTGGCCGGAGCGGTCCACATCGAAGCTCAGGACCTTGAGGCCCAGCTTCTGCGCGGTTTCCTGGAGGGTGGCTCCCGAGGCGCGCTCGTCCTCCACCTTGTCGTGCATGTCGAGGATGATGCGCTTGGCCTTGTCGAGCTGCAGCTCGGCGACGATCTGCGGCTTCACCAGATCGAACGGCTGGTAGGCGCCGGGCACGATCTTGGTGACATGCACCAGCGCCGTGCCGAAGCGCCCGTCCACGGGGCCGCTCACCGCGCCATCCGCCAGCGAAAAGGCCGCCTCGGCGATCTTGGGATCGAGGATGGCCGACTTGGCGACGAGGCCGAGGTCGGTGTCCTTGGGCGTCAGCCCGCGCGCCGTGGCGATGTCGGCGAAGGTCGCGCCGGCCTTGATCTTCTCCTCCGCGGCAGCCGCATCGGCCGCGCTGGTGAAGACGATCTGCTGCACCTCGCGCGTCTCCGGCTTGCCGAAGCGGGCGATGGTGCGATCGTACTCGGCCTTGGCGTCCGCGTCGGTCACGGTGATTCCGGCGGACAGCGTGGCCGGGGTGAGAGCAAGCACGCTGATCTTGCGGTATTCGGGGGCGCGGAACGCCAGCTTGTGCGCATCGAAATAGGCGCGCAGCGCGTCCTCGGTCGGCGCGGGCAGGGTGCCGGCGGCGGCCGGGGTCACCCGGATGTAGGAGGCCGTGCGGGTCTCGCCTTCGAAGCGGTTGACCGCCTCCAGCAGCACCTGCGGAACTGAAACGCCGGCGCCGAGCGCCTGCAGGAGCTGGTCACGCACCTGACGCTGCTTCTCGCTGGCGACGAAGCGCTGCTCCGTCAGTCCGTTGGAGCGCAGGATCTGCTGGAAATAGCCGGGGTCGAACGCCTTGGCGCCGGGGGCGCGGAAATTGGGATTGTCGGCGATCTCGCGGGCGATCTGCGCGTCGGACACGGCGAGCGAGAGGCGGGCGGCCTCGGCATCCAGCGTCGCGTCGGCGATCATCTGGTTCAGCACCTGCCGGTCCAGCCCGAAGGCGTGCGCCTGCTCGGGCGTGATGGCGCGGCCGGCCTGCCGGCTGATCCGCTGGAGCTGGTCGAGATACTGCTGGCGGAACACCTGCGCCGAAATCTCGGTGCCGCCGACGCTCGCGACAGATGACGCGCCCATGCCGCGGAACACGTCGGCGATGCCCCAGACCACGAAGCTGAGGGTGAGCACGACGAGGAAAATCTTGGCGATCCAGCCGGAGGCGCCCTTGCGGAGTGTCTGAAGGACCATCGCTCATTCGTTCAAAGAGCGCCGGAGGCCCCGGCGCGGAAGCGGCGCATCATAGGGAGGGGGAGGGGGCCTCGCAACGGCGCATGGTCGCACCCCTTTCCAGCGGGCGCGCGGCTCTGGTAGGTGAGGCCCCTACGTGAGCCTTGCCGCTGCTGCAAAACCCGGAGGAACCGCCATGACGGCCGAACGTCGCCCCCTGATCGCAGGCAACTGGAAGATGAACGGCCTGCGGGCGGCCAAGGCGGAGCTGCGGTCGGTGGCCGCCGGCCTCGCGGGCCTTTCGGCGGAAACCATGATTTGCCCGCCCTTTACCCTCATCGGCGCGTTCGCCGCCGACGTCGCGGGCACGCAGCTGATGATCGGCGGACAGGACTGCCACCCGGCCGAGTGCGGCGCCCATACCGGCGACATCTCCGCCGAGATGCTGCGGGACGCCGGGGCGGTGGCGGTGATTCTCGGCCATTCCGAGCGCCGCATCGACCATCAGGAGGGCGATGCTATCATCAAGGCCAAGGTGAAGGCGGCGTGGCGCGCGGGGCTGCTGCCGGTCGTCTGCGTGGGCGAGACGCTGGTGGAGCGGGATGCGGGCGAGGCCTCCGCCGTGGTGACCCGGCAGGTGCGCCAGTCGGTACCCGAGGGCGCGACGGCGGCCAACCTCGTCATCGCCTACGAGCCCATCTGGGCCATCGGCACCGGCCGCACCCCCACCACCGACGACGTGGCCGAGGTGCATGGCGCCATCCGGCACATCCTCGCCGAGCGCTTCGGCGCCGAGGCGAACGGCATCCGCATCCTCTATGGCGGCTCGGTGAAGCCGGACAACGCCGCCGCTTTGCTCGCTGTTTCCGACGTGGACGGCGCGCTGGTGGGTGGTGCGAGCCTGAAGGCCGCAGACTTCCTCGCGATTGCGCGGGCGGCGGGCTGAGTTTTTCCCTCTCCCGCCCCAACGCGGCTGTTGCCGCGTTTGGTTCGTAAAGGTCGAAGCCGGTAACAGCCGATTTTCGAGGGGAGAGGGGGCTTGGCCGGTGTGGCGGGGGCCATCCGCGACCAGCCGCCATCCCTTGCCCTCTGGCCAAAGCGGGGGCCAAGCCCCTATATGCGCCGAGCGGACGGCCCTCAGGGACCGGCCGTCGTCCTGCTTTGGAGGTCCCTCATGTCCGGCATCATCAGGTCCAGCGACGGCCTCGACGAGCGGCGCCGCCGCATCCTGTTCCGGGCACGCCATCGCGGGATGCGCGAGATGGACCTCATTCTCGGCGGTTTCGCCGATGCCGAGATCGCCGCGCTCTCGGACGCGGAACTCGCCGATTTCGAGGAACTGCTGGAGCCCGAGGACCAGAAGGTCTTCTCCTGGGTCAGCGGCACCGAAGCGATCCCGCCGGAGTTCGATACCGAGCTGTTCCGCAAGATCTGCGCCTTCCATTTCTCGGGCCGCGGGCTGCCAGGCTGATCTTGCCGGGCTGATCTTCCGCCCCTGCCGTCCTTCCGGAGTTTCGTGTCTTGAAGCGTCCCCAGCCCATCGCCGACGTGCTGGCCGAAGGCCGGCCGCTGACCCTCTCGCGCGTCGCCGACGGCATGGAGGGCATGGTGGTCGCGGACCTCGCGCGCTCCCTTGCCGCGCAGAAGAATGCGCCGTGGCCGAGCCTGACGGTGGTCTGCCGCGACGGCCAGCGCATGGCGGCGCTGGAGCGGGGCCTCGCCTTCTTCGCCCCCGAGCTGGAGGTGATCTCCTTCCCCTCGTGGGACTGCCTGCCCTACGACCGCGCCTCGCCCAACGCCGCCATCGTGGCGCGGCGCATGGCGGCGCTGGCGAAGCTCGCGCGCATCAAGGGCGGTGCAGCAAGCGTGCTGCTGACCACCGTCAACGCGACGGTGCAGCGCGTGCCGGCCAAGGGGCTGGTGGCGGCGCAGTCCCTCGTGGCCGCGCCGGGCAATGCCATTGCGCTGGATGGCGTCACCGAATGGGCCGAGCAGAACGGCTTCCTGCGCACCCCGACCGTACGCGACACCGGCGAATATGCCGTGCGCGGCGGCCTCATCGACCTGTTCCCGCCCGGCCTCGACGCGCCTATCCGGCTCGATTTCTTCGGCGATACGCTGGAGAGCATCCGCGCCTTCGACCCCGAGACCCAGCGCACCACCTCCCAGCTTCGCTCGCTGGAACTGGTGCCCATGGCCGAGTTCCAGCTCACCACCGACACCATGCGCCGCTTCCGCATGGCCTACATCGCCCAGTTCGGCGCCGCCCAGAAGGGTGACACGCTCTATGAGGCCGTGAGCGAGGGCCGCCGCCACGCCGGCATGGAGCATTGGCTGCCGCTGTTCCATGAGCGCATGGACACGCTGTTCGACTATCTGGAAGGCGGCACGCTGCTGCTGGACCCTCTGGCCGAGGAAGCCGGCGGCGAGCGCATCGCCCAGATCGCCGATTATTATGATGCCCGCCGGCAGGCGCAGGACCTCAGCGGCGGACCTGTCTACAATCCGCTTCCACCGGACCGGCTCTATCTCGAAGGTCCGGAATGGTCGAAGCGCCTCTCCGGCATGCGCCTCGCCCGCCTCTCTCCCTTCGCCATGCCGGACGGCGGGGCAGGGAAGGTCATTGACCTTGGTGGCGTGCAGGGCCGCTCCTTCGCCGCCGAGCGGGCGGACCCGGACGCCAACGTCTTCGACGCCGCCATCGCCCATGTGCGGGATCTGCAGAAGTCCAAGAAGGTGATCCTCGCCGGCTGGTCCGAAGGCTCCCGCGAGCGGCTGGGCACGGTGCTGGCCGACCACGGGCTGAAGGGCTGCGCCGCGATCTCCCGCTTCGACAGCCTCGCGGCTTTGCCGAAGAATCAGGCGGCGCTCGCCGTGTTCGGGCTGGAGGCGGGCTTCGAGACGCCGGACTTCGCCGTCATCGGCGAGCAGGACATCCTCGGCGACCGTCTCGTGCGCCCCAAGCGCAAGGCGCGCCGCCCGCAGGACGTGCTCACCGAGCTGACCGCGCTCACCGCAGGCGACCTCGTGGTGCATGTGGACCACGGCATCGGCCGCTTCATCGGCCTGAAGACCGTGGAGGCCATGGGCGCCCCCCATGACTGCCTGGAACTGCACTATGCCGGCGGCGACAAGCTGTTCCTGCCGGTGGAGAATCTCGAACTCCTGAGCCGCTATGGCTCGGAGGAGACGGAAGCCCAGCTGGACAAGCTGGGCGGCGGCGCCTGGCAGCAGCGCAAGGCGCGGATGAAGAAGCGCATCCGCGAGATGGCGTCCGAACTCATCAAGATCGCCGCACAGCGCCAGCTCGGCGAGGCGCCCAAGCTGGTGCCCGCCATGGGCCTCTACGACGAATTCCGCGCCCGCTTCCCCTATGAGGAGACGGACGACCAGGAAGCGGCCATCGATTCGGTGCTGGATGACCTCGCCTCCGGCCATCCCATGGATCGCCTCGTCTGCGGCGACGTGGGCTTCGGCAAGACGGAAGTGGCGCTGCGCGCCGCCTTCGCGGTGGCGCTCTCCGGCAAGCAGGTGGCGGTGGTGGTGCCCACCACGCTCCTCGCCCGCCAGCATTTCAAGACCTTCTCCGAGCGCTTCAAGGGCCTTCCCGTCCAGGTGGGGCAGGCGTCCCGCATGGTGACGGGCAAAGACCTCACGGCGGTGAAGAAGGGCATTTCCGACGGCACGCTGGACATCGTGGTCGGCACCCATGCCCTCTTGGGCAAGGGCATCGCCTTCAAGGATCTCGGCCTCGTCATCGTGGACGAGGAGCAGCATTTCGGCGTCGCCCACAAGGAGCGGCTGAAGCAGCTGCGCGCCGAGGTGCATGTGCTCACCCTCACCGCAACGCCTATCCCCCGCACGCTGCAACTGGCCATGACCGGTGTGCGCGAACTCTCCATCATCGCCACCCCGCCGGTGGACCGCCTCGCGGTGCGTACCTTCGTGACGCCGTTCGACCCACTGGTGGTGCGCGAGGCGCTGCTGCGCGAGCGCTATCGCGGCGGCCAGAGCTTCTATGTGGTGCCGCGCATCGAGGATCTGGCCGAGGTGCGGGAATTTCTCGCCGCGTCGGTGCCAGAGGTGAAGGTGGCGGTGGCCCACGGCCAGCTGGCCGCCGGCGCGCTCGAAGACATCATGACCGCCTTCTACGATGGGCAGTACGACGTGCTGCTCTCCACCACCATCGTGGAATCGGGCCTCGACGTGCCCAACGCCAACACCCTCATCGTCCACCGGGCGGACATGTTCGGCCTCGCCCAGCTCTACCAGCTGCGCGGCCGCGTGGGCCGGGCCAAGGCGCGCGCTTATGCGATCTTTACCGTGCCGGCCACCAAGCCCGTGACCGTGCAGGCGGAGCGCCGGCTCAAGGTGCTGCAATCGCTGGAGACGCTGGGCGCCGGCTTCCAGCTGGCGAGCCACGATCTCGACATCCGCGGCGCTGGCAACCTCTTGGGCGACGAGCAGTCCGGCCACATCAAGGAAGTGGGCTACGAGCTGTACCAGGAGATGCTTCAGGAGGCGATCGCCCACATCAAGGCCGGCATCACCGACTATGTGGACGACAAGTGGTCGCCCAACATCACCATCGGCATGCCGGTGCTGATCCCCGAGGACTATGTGGGCGACCTGCACGTGCGCCTCGCCCTCTATCGCCGCCTCGCCGACATCCAGGACGACGCCGAGATCGACGCCTTCGGCGCCGAGCTGGTGGACCGCTTCGGCCCCACGCCCGAAGAGGTCGGCCAGCTGCTCAAGCTCACCCAGATCAAGGCGCTCGCCCGTAAGGCGAACGTGGAGAAGGTGGATGCCGGCCCCAAGGGTGTGGTGCTCACCTTCCGCAACAACGAGTTCTCCGACCCCTCCGGGCTCGTGAAGCTGATCGCCAACGAGGGCTCGCAGGCCAAGGTGCGGCCGGACTTCAAGGTCGTCTTCCTGCGCGACTGGCCGAACGCTGAACACCGGCTGAAGGGCACGCTGACCGTGTTGAAGAAGCTGGCGGATCTGGCGAAGAAGAAGGGGCTATAGGCCCGCCGAACCTTCACCGACCCCTGCGACCATCCTGCCGTCGCCCTCCGGCTTGACCGGAGGGCCCATGCTTCCGCCGGTGCAAACGTCGGTATGGGTGCTCCGGTCAAGCCGGAGCACGACGGCGGCCCCGGGGTGGTGGCGGGCGCGCCAAGCCTGGCGCATCCGCTTGGCCGGTTTCCCGCCCCATGCTCTACTCGCCCCATGACCGCAGACGCGACACGGGGCGCCTTGCCCGGCTCCATCGATGACACCGGCCGCCTGCTGGCCGGACAGGGCTATGTGGCCGACCGGGCGCTTTCCACCGTCGTCTTCCTTGCGCTGCGCATGGGCCGCCCGCTGCTGCTGGAAGGGGAGGCGGGCGTCGGCAAGACCGAAGTTGCGAAGACGCTGGCTGCGGCGCTGGGGCGCCGGCTCATCCGCCTGCAATGCTATGAGGGGCTGGACCTCGCCGCTGCCGTCTACGAGTGGAACCACGCCGCCCAGATGATCGCCATCCGACTCGCGGAGGCCGCGGGCGAGAGCGACAAGGGCGCCATTGCCGCCGACATCTTCTCGGACCGCTACCTGCTGCGCCGGCCACTGCTGGAGGCATTGGAGCCCCACGCCGAAGGTCCGCCCGTGCTGCTGGTCGACGAGCTGGACCGCACCGACGAGGCGTTCGAGGCCTTCCTGCTGGAAGTGCTCTCCGACCACCAGGTGACCATCCCGGAGTTGGGCACGATCAAGGCCGCCGCCCCGCCCATCGTCCTTCTCACCTCCAACCGCACGCGGGAAATCCACGACGCCCTCAAGCGGCGTTGCCTCTATCACTGGGTGGATTATCCCGACGCCGCCCGTGAGATGGAGATCCTGCGCGCCCGCCTGCCGGATGCGCCCGCGCGGCTCTCGGCCGAGGTGGTGGCCTTCGTGCAGGCGCTGCGCAAGGAAGACCTGTTCAAGGTGCCCGGCGTCGCCGAGACGCTCGACTGGGCCTCGGCGCTGGTGGAGCTGAACGCGGTCTCGCTCGATCCCGGCCTCGTGGGCGACACGCTGGGCGTGCTGCTCAAGTACCAGGACGACATCGCCCGCACCGACGCCCCCCGCATCGAACGCCTCATCGAGGAGGCGCGGCAGGCCTCGCGCGCGGCGGAGTGAACGGGACGATCGCCGCCACAGATGGGCGGCTCGCCGAAAACATCGCCTGGTTCGGCCGTGCCTTGCGCGCCGCCGGCCTCAAGGTCGGGCCGGGCCGCATCCTTGATGCGGTGGCGGCGGTGGAGATGGCCGGCGTCGGCGCGCGCGAGGATTTCTACTGGACCCTCCACGCCCTCTTCGTCTCGCGCCACGAGGACAGCGTGGTGTTCGATCAGGCCTTCCGCCTGTTCTGGCGTCGCCGGGCGCATCAGGAGCGGCTCATCGCCATGCTCTCGCCGGTCGCCGTTCCGCAGCGCGAGCAGAAGCGCGAGAGCGTCCTCCGCCGGGTGGAGGAAGCCCTGTTCGCCGGGGTCGGCACCGAGCGGCAGGTGGAAAAGCCCCGCCTGGAGGTGGAGGCGCGACTCTCCGCCTCCGTCGAGGACGTGCTGCGCACCAAGGATTTCGCCCAGATGTCCGCCGCCGAGCTGGCCGAGGCCCGCCGCCGCATTGCCCTCCTGCGAATGCCGGATGATCGCGCCCGTACCCGCCGCCTTGTCCCCGATCCAAAGGGCCGCCGGCTCGATCTGCGCGCCTCGCTGCGCGCGGCGGTGGCGACCGGCGGCGATCTCGTGCTCCTGAAGCGGCGTGGCGAGCGGGAGAAACCGCCGCCGGTGGTGGCGCTGGTGGATATCTCCGGCTCGATGGCCGACTATTCCCGGCCGATCCTCTCTTTCCTCCACGCGCTCGGGGCGCGGCGGAAGGTGTCGGTCTTCCTGTTCGGCACCCGCCTCACCAATGTCACCCGGCAGCTGGCGCGGCGCGATCCCGATGCGGCGCTGGCCGCGGTCTCCGCCTCGGCACGGGACTGGGCGGGCGGTACCCGCATCGCCGCCTCGCTGCGCGCCTTCAATGTGGACTGGTCGCGGCGGGTGACGGCGCAAAACCCGGTCGTGCTGCTCTTCACCGACGGGCTGGAGCGGGAGGTGGACGACACGCTGGCGGGGGAGATGGCGCGCTTGAAGCGGTCCTGCCGTCGGCTCGTCTGGCTCAATCCGCTGCTGCGCTACGAGGGGTTCGAGCCGAAGGCGCAGGGCGTCGCGGCCATGCTGCCGCAGGTGGACGAGATGCGCCCCATTCACGATCTCAAAAGCTTGGAAAGCCTCGTGGAGGCCCTTTCCGGCCCCCTCAGCCGGCGGTCTCTTCCACCGCCAGCTCGAAGGTGATGAGAACAGGGTTTTCGCCGCGCACCAGCCGCCCTTCGGCGAGAA
>JAYSCE010000146.1:0-9037 GCA_041915035.1 Xanthobacter sp. | reverse complement strand
ATCGCCACCGATCGCGGCTTCGAGGTGGCCAACGAGGCGCTCCAGATGCACGGCGGCTACGGCTATCTCGCCGACTACGGCATCGAGAAGATCGTGCGCGACCTCAGGGTCCACCAGATCCTGGAGGGGACCAACGAGATCATGCGCCTCATCGTCGCCCGCGCGCTGATCGCGCAGGGGAACTAGCTAAAAATCTCCTCTCCCCATTGCGGGAGAGGCCAGAGAGGAAACCATCATGGCCACCATCGCATTCATCGGCCTCGGCAACATGGGCGGGCCCATGGCCGCCAACCTCGTGAAGGCGAGGCACGCCGTCACCGGCTTCGATCTCGTGCCCGCCGCGCTGGAGGCGGCGAAGGCCAAGGGCGTCGCCATCGCCGACAGCGCCAAGGCGGCGGTGGCGTCCGCCGATGCGGTCGTCACCATGCTGCCCTCCGGCAAGCATGTGGTGGGGGCGACCACCGGTGCGGACGGACTGTTCGCGGCGGCGAAGCCCGGCACGCTGTTCATCGATTCTTCCACCATCGACGTCGCCTCCGCCCGCGCCTTCCACGAGGCGGCCAAGGCAGCGGGTCACGCGAGCGTGGATGCGCCGGTCTCCGGTGGCGTCGGCGGCGCAGAGGCCGGTACGCTGACCTTCATGGTGGGCGGCACGGACGAAGCCTTCGCGGCGGCAAAGCCTATCCTGGAGCTGATGGGCAAGAAGATCGTCCATTGCGGCGGCGCGGGCGCGGGTCAGGCGGCGAAGATCTGCAACAACATGATCCTCGGCATCTCCATGATCGCGGCGTCGGAAGCCTTCGTGCTGGCCGAGAAGCTGGGCCTCTCCCATCAGGCTCTGTTCGATGTGGCCTCCACCTCTTCCGGCCAATGCTGGTCCATCAACACCTATTGCCCGGTGCCCGGCCCGGTGCCGACCAGCCCTGCCAACCGCAACTATGTGCCGGGCTTCGCCGCCGCCCTGATGCTGAAGGACCTGAAGCTCTCGCAGGAAGCCGCTGAGACGGCCGGCGCCGCCACCGCGCTGGGCGCTGCGGCCACCGCCCTCTACACCGCCTTCGCGGCCGAGGGGAACGAGGGCAAGGACTTCTCCGGCATCATCGAGTGGATCCGCACGCGGGCGGACGAGACCTGATCCCGGAGCACTCCGAAGCCCGGACGTGAAAAAGGCCCGCCGCAGGATGCGCGCGGGCCTTCTTGTTGAAGCGGCAGAGGATCAGCGCGCCGGTAGCAGCGGCGGACCGTAGGCGTTGGGCCGCGGCTCGGAGGGCTGCACCCACCAGAACAGAAGCACGAAGAAGCCGAACGGCACAAACATGATGAGGAACCACCAGCCGGTGCGCCCCACATCGTGGAGCCGGCGCACCGCCACGGCCAGCGACGGCAGGATGAGGGCGAGGTGCACGATGCCGTTGAGCCAGTGCGGCACCGCGAAGACGTACCAGCCGTGCATGGTGGTCATGTCGCCGTCCATCCCCGGCCCCATGCCGGCCGTGGTGATCGACCCGGCCATGAGCATGCCGCTGATGAAGATGGCAGCCACCTCCACCAGCACGGTGAAGACCCAGAACCACCAAAATTCGCTGCGCGGTGCCCGGCCCTGGAAACCGGCATATTGGGCGAGGCAGCTGCGAACGGCTTGCGTGAATGTCATGGCCCCTCCTCGCGCGCCGTGACCCTGCGGCTGCGCCGGGGTACCTATAGCGGAAGCGTCCGCGCGCGGCCAATCGGGCCGGCAGTCGCCGGGCCAGGGCCGCGGGGGACTTCATGGAACTGATCTTTGCGCTTCTCGCCGGCGCGGCCGTGCTGGCGCTGGCCGTGGGGGTCGCCCACAAATTCAGGGTGTTCCACAAGCGGGCGCTCGCAAGCGTCGCGGCCGGCAGCGAGATTGCCGCGCTGCCGGGCGGCGCGGTGGAATATACCGACCGCGGCGACGGGCCGGTGCTGCTCACTATCCATGGCGCGGGCGGCGGGTTCGACCACGGCCTGTTCTTCGCGGATGAACTGATGGGCGGCGGCTTCCGCCTGATCTCGCCCTCGCGCTTCGGCTATCTGCGCACCGGCACGCCCGCCGCTGCAGTGGATGCGCCGGACGGCGGCGTTGCCGCGCAGGCGGATGCCCATGCCGCGCTGCTCGACCATCTCGGCCTCGACAAGGTGATCGTGATGGGCCTATCCGCCGGCGCGCGATCGGCGGCGGCGCTCGCCATCCGCCACCCCGACAAGGTGCGCGCGCTGGTGCTGCTGGTGCCGGCGCTCGATGCGCCGCACAGTCCGGTCGCGACCGATCCCACCGGTGGCAGCCGGCTCGCCTTCGCCATCGTGAAGGCCGGGGGCGACTTCTTCTGGTGGCTCATCGGCGCACTCGGCCCGAATATGGTGATCCGCTTCGTGGGGGTGCGGCCGGCGTTGCTGAATCAGGCGGGCGAGGAGGAGCGGGCGCGCGTGCTCAAGATCGCCGCCGCGATTGCGCCGGTCTCCGAACGTGCCGCCGGCATCCGGCTCGACAGCGCCTGCCCGCATCCGGTGCTGCCGCTGGAGCGCATCACCGCGCCGACCCTTATCGTTTCCGCCCGGGACGACCTCTTCAACACCTTGCCGGCGGCAGAGGTGGCGGCGGCGCGCATCCGCGGCGCCCGACTCATCGCGTACGACACCGGCGGCCATTTGCTAGTGGGGCGGGCCGCGCAGACGCGGGCGGCGGTGCGCGCATTTCTAGATGAAGTCGCACCGTGAAGAAAATTAGGAGGCGGGAGGCGGGTGGTAGCAGCGGGCGGACTTGAACCGCCGACCTCCGGGTTATGAATCCGGCGCTCTCACCAACTGAGCTACGCTGCCACGACGCACATCCGACGCACGCGGCGCCGGGAGACGCGCATATAGAGGCGGGGCCGCACGGGTGTCAAGAAAGCCGGCGCGGCCTGTGAACAGAAGGGTTGCGGCGGAAAGGCTCAGGCCGCCTTCTTCTTGATGCGGACCATCTTGAAGAAGCCCACCGGGAAGACGGGAGCGATGCTCACCACTTCCATGTCGGGATACTTGGCCGCCCAGTTCCGAAGGCGACTGGCCTTGAAGGCGATGCTCCAGCCGATCTTCTTGACCAGCGGGGCGAGCGCCGCCTCCACATGCATGGTCGCGCCCTCGTCCGCGCCGAGCTTGGAGGCAATGACGATCTCGCCGCCGGGCCGCAGCACGCGATACATCTCATCCAGCGCGCCCTCGGGGTCGGGCACAAGGGTGATGACGAAGGGCACGGTCACGGCGTCGAAGCTGTGGTCCGCAAAGCCGAGCTTGCAGGCGTCCATGGCGCAGAGCAGGCCCACCTGCTTCAGGCCGCGCTCCACCTTCTTCTCCACCGCTTTCTGCAGCATATGGAAGGACAAATCGATGCCGGTGACGCGGCAGTGCGCGGGGTAATAGGGCAGCACCAGCCCGGTGCCGACGCCCACTTCCAGAATGTCGGGACCGCAGGCGGCAGCGGCGGAGGAGGTCTTGCGCTGGGCGTCCGCCAGCAGCTTCACATAGACCTTGTCATAAATGGGCGCCCACTTGGCATAGGCCTTCTTCTGGCCTTCGAGATCGTACTGAACCGCCATTGCCGTCTCTCCCGCCCCAAGTCCCGAGGGCAACCCGGCCTCAGGCGACCTCTGCGACCGCCTTTGCCACCCGCTCCGCCTTCACGATGGTGCCGCCACCCAGAAGACGAGCACCGGCGCCGGGGGCATCGTAGAGCACGCAGGCCTGCCCCGGCGCAACGCCTTCCTCGCCGAGCGCCAGATGGACCGCAGGGGAGCCATCCGCCGTGCGGCCGAGGCGCGCTGGTACCGGGGGACGGGTGGAGCGCACCTTCACGTAGACTTCGGTCTCCGCGTCCAGCGCCGCGGCGAAGGGGATGTCGCCCAGCCAGTTCACGTCGGCCATGGAGATCGCCCGCACCGCCAGGGCCTCGCGCGGGCCGACCCGCACTTCGCGCCGGGAGGCGTCGATGGAGATCACATAGAGCGGCTCAGGCGTGGCGATGCCGAGCCCCTTGCGCTGGCCGATGGTGTAGTGGAGCACGCCCTTGTGGCGGCCGAGCACCCGGCCATCCAGATGCACGATGTCGCCCGCCTCGCCGGCCTCCGGCCGCAGGCGCTGCACCACCTCCGCATAATCGCCGCCGGGCACAAAGCAGATGTCCTGGCTGTCCGGCTTCTCCGCCACCGGGAGGCCGAATTCGGCCGCGAGCGCCCGCACGTCCGCCTTCTGCATCTCGCCCAGGGGAAAGCGCAGCTTGTCGAGCTGCGCCGCCGTGGTGGCATAAAGGAAATAGGACTGGTCCCGCGCCTCCTCTGCCGCGCGGAACAGGCCGCGCCCGCCCCCCGGCAGCGCGCGGCTTGCCACGTAATGGCCGGTCGCGAGATAACGCGCGCCCAGTTCCTCGGCAGTGGCGAGCAGGTCGCGGAACTTGACGGTACGGTTGCAGTCCACACAGGGGATGGGGGTGACGCCGGCCGCATAGCTCGCAGCGAAGCGGTCGATCACCTCCTCGCGAAAGCGGCTTTCGTAATCGAGCACGTAGTGCGGAATGCCCAGCGTGCGCGCCACCTCGCTGGCATCATAGATGTCCTGCCCCGCGCAGCACGAGCCGGCCCGGTGCGCCGCCTCGCCATGGTCGTAGAGCTGGAGGGTGACGCCCACCACATCATAGCCGGCGCGGGCCAAAAGGGCCGCCACCACGGATGAATCCACCCCGCCCGACATGGCCACGACGACGCGCGTCGCCGCGCGTGCGGCACGGGTGGCGTCGGAGGCATCGAGGAGGAGGTCGTCGGTCATCGCGGTCGTCGGTCTTGGGCCGTCAAGTCGGAAGGAGGCGCGGCAGAAGGTATGCCGCACCGTCGCCGAGTGCAAACGAGGTGCAAACGATTGGCATCTGAGCCACGCGAGCGCGGCGAAAAAACGGCCTTCCCGCCCGCTCCCCGGCGCCCCATCACCCCCGCGCCACCCGGCGCGCCGGCTCCTCGTCCTCCACCGGCCCCTCGAACACCGAGACGAGGGCGCGGCGGATGGTGGACTGGCGGGCCGCGCCGGTGATCTTCGCGCCCATCAGGTCGGTGACGTAGAACACGTCCACCGCCCGCTCGCCGAAGGTGGCGACGTGGGCCGAGGCGATGTTGAGGTTGAGCCGCGACAACGTGTTGGTCAGGGCGAACAGCAGGCCCGGCCGGTCGAGGCCGGAGACCTCCACCACCGTGTGGCGATTGGACCAGGAATTGTTCACCGTCACCTCGGGCTCGACCGTGAAGGTGCGGCGGCCCTTCGGCAGCTTCTTGGCCATTACCTCCGGCAGGCGCACTTCGCCGGTCAGCGCCTGCTCCACCGCCTCCTGGATGCGGCCGGCGCGGCGCAATTCGTCTTCGTCATGGTCGAACGCGCGGCGGATGGCGATGGTGTCCAGCGCCAGCCCGTCCGTGGTGGTGGAAATCTGCGCGTCCACAATGTTGGCGCCCGCCGCGGCGCAGGCCCCGGCGATGATGGACAACAGCTTGGGATGGTCGGGCGCCAGCACGGTGAGCGTGGTGATGCCGCGCCCCGGCTCCAGCGCCGCATGGGTGGCGATGGAGCGGCCCGCCGTCTCCGCCGCATCCACGAAGCGGGCATGGCGCAGCTTGGTGTCGAGGTCCACCCGGAGCCAGTAGGGCGGATAATGGCGCGCCACATAGGCCGCCACCTTCTCGTCGTCCCAGTCGGCCAGCGCGGCGCGGAACTGCGACTGGGCGGCGGTGACGCGCTTGCCGCGATCCACTTCCGAGAAGCCGCCGGTGAGCACCGGCTCGGTCTCGTAATAGAGGGTGCGCAGAAGCTGCGCCTTCCAGCCGTTCCAGGTGCCCGGCCCCACCGCCTTGATGTCGGCCGTGGTGAGGATGGTCAGCAGCTTCATACGCTCCAGGTTCTGCACCACGGAGGCGAAATTCTCGATGGTCTTGCGGTCGGACAGGTCGCGGGACTGGGCGACCGTGGACATGACGAGGTGCTGCTCCACCAGCCACGCCACCGTCTCGGTCTCCACCGGAGACAGGCCGAAGCGCGGGCAGAGCTTGCGGGCAATGCGGGCGCCGGCCACCGAATGGTCCTCCGGGCGCCCCTTGGCGATGTCGTGCAGCAGCAGGGCGACATAGAGCAGGTTGCGATTCTTCACCGTGCCCATCAGCTCGTTGGCGAGCCCGTTCTCCGGGTTCACCTTGCGCTCGATCTCCGAGAGGATGCCGATGCAGCGCAGCAGGTGCTCGTCCACCGTGTAGTGGTGGTACATGTTGAACTGCATCATGGCGACAATCTTGCCGAACTCCGGCAGGAACCGCCCCAGCACGCCCACCTCGTTCATCCGCCTGAGCACCGTCTCCGGCGCGTCCTTGGAGGTGACGATCTCCAGGAACAGGCGGTTCGCCTCCGGATTCTCGCGCACGCTCGCATCGATGAGGCCGAGGGAGCGGGCGGCGAGCTGGCTGGCGTCGGGATGCAGCGCGAGGTTGCGCTTGTCCGCCACGTGGAAGATTCGGATGAGGTTCACCGGGTCGCGGACGAACGCCTCCGGGTCCGCCACGTTCAGGCGGTCATGGTCGAGGATGAAGTCCGTCGTGTCCTTCAGCGTGATGCGGCGCGAGCCGGCGCGGAACCGCTCCACCATGCCCTTGAGGCCCGGCACCGGCTTCTCGTGGCGCTCCTCCAGCGCGGCGGAGAGGATGGCGGTGAGGTCGCCCACATCCTTCGCCACGAGGAAATAGTGCTTCATGAAGCGTTCCACGTCCTTCTGGCCGGGATGCTCCGTATAGCCGAGGCGCAGCGCCATCTCCCGCTGCAGGTCGAAGGACAGGCGGTCCTCGGCGCGGCCGGTCAGGAAGTGCAGGTGGCAGCGCACGGACCAGAGAAAGTCCTCGCACTTCTTGAAGAGGTTCGCTTCCTCGCGGGTGAACACGCCCTTGGCCACGAGCTGGCTCGCCGTCTGCACCCGGTAAACGTATTTGGCGATCCAGAAGAGCGTATGCAGGTCGCGAAGGCCGCCCTTGCTCTCCTTGACGTTAGGTTCGACGAGATAGCGAGACTGGCCGGAGCGGCGCAAACGATCCTCGCGCTCGGCCATCTTGGCGGCGACGAACTCGGCACCGGTGCCCTCCACCACTTCCTTGTCGAAGCGGGTTTCCAGATCCTCGAACAGCGCCTTGTCGCCGACGAGGTACCGGGCTTCCAGGATGGAGGTGCGGATGGTGAAGTCGGCCCGCGCCTGCCGCAGGCATTCCTCCACCGAGCGGGTGGCGTGGCCCACCTTCAGGCCCAGATCCCACAGAATGTAGAGCATGGCCTCGGCGACGCTCTCGCCCCAGGCCGTCTGCTTGTACGGCAGCACAAACAGGATGTCGGTGTCCGAGCCCGGCGCCATCATGCCCCGGCCGTATCCACCCACCGCCGCCACCGCCATGCGCTCGGAGCGGGACGGATTGTCCACCGGATAGAGGAAGGTGGTGGCCACCTCATAGGCGCTGGTGATGACC
The DNA here is from genome assembly GCA_041915035.1 of Xanthobacter sp. Lineage (GTDB taxonomy): Bacteria > Pseudomonadota > Alphaproteobacteria > Rhizobiales > Xanthobacteraceae > Xanthobacter. Next base: position 1,505 of record JAYSCE010000146.1, on the reverse strand, counting down.
GCATCCTGCAGCGCGGAGAGGCGCATGGCGCAGCAGCGGCCGCAGCCGTCTTCCAGCAGCAGGCGCTCGGCTTCCGCGCGGCCTTCCTGCATGCCCTTCTTGAGGCGGGCGACGACGGCATTGCGCAAATCGAGGTCGCGGCCCTTGTGGGCGGAAGCGATTTCCCTGATCTCGGCCTTGAGGGCCTGGCCTTCGAAGGGTTCGCCGATGACGCGGTTGACCTTGGAGGAACGGACGGTGGGCATTGCTCGGCGATCTGGAGGCACGAAGGACAGGAGCCTTCATCTGTACCGCAATCAGCGCCCGGCCGCGAGCGGCGTTGATTGGTCGCGCTCGAATCAGCCGCAGCGGCACCTATATTTCCGTTATGGAACGCATGCCTTACGGACAGCTTCGCGCTGCGACTGCCCACACATGCCGCAAGGTCATGTATGGTTCGGTCGCACTCGCGATGGCCCTCGCGCCGGCCGGTGCCCTGGCCGCGACGGGTGTGGGCACACCCATCGTGGGCGGGGCGGCGGTCATTCCGCCCATCCAGCGGCCGGCGCCGCGTCCCGTGGTGCGGCCCGCCCCGGTCGTCCCGCGTGCCCCCACGGTCGTGACGCCCAGGCCAAAGCTGCCGGCGCCGAAGCCGGTGGTACCGGCGGATCCCACGCCCATCATCCAGCCCGCGCCGTTCCGCACCAACACGCCCATCGGCGGCCAGCCCGGTTCCGGCGCGCCGCTCGGCGTGCTGCCGGGCGGCCTCGCCACGCCCCTCGTCGGCCCGGCGCCGGCGCCGAATACCTGCTGGTTCTACACGACGCCGGCCAAGACCGTGGGCTACTGGAGCAAGTGTCCCTAGGGCATTCTCTCAAGACGCCGGCCGAAAACGCTTGCCGCGTAACGCTTCCTTGAGGTGAGGCGGGCACCATCTGCCCCAGCGGCTGATCTTCGCCCCATTTTGATGGTGGAAGGAGCCGCTCGGCCTGAAGGCAGGCCGGCTATGCGACAGGACACGGAATGACCGCACACGGACGGGGGGACGGCATGAGGCGCGAGCCGCTCATGGAGCGGCCCGAATCCCTGTTCGACATTCGCCTCGACCCGCGCGACCGCTCCGCCGCACCGCCCCCGGAACCGCCCCGCCCCGCCCGCAAGGCGGCTGCTCGGCCCAAGGCCAAGGCGGAACCCGACATGCGTCCCGATCCCGCCCCGCGCCGCGGCCGTTCCGAGCCCCCGCCGCGCCGGCCCCGCCGTGGCGGAGGGGGGCGTCTCGTATTCCGGCTGGTGAAATGGGGCTTCATCCTGGGCGTGTGGGCCCTGCTCGCCCTCGCCGGCGTCATCGCCTACGAGGCGTCGAAGCTGCCGTCCATGCAGACGCTGATGATCCCCAAGCGTCCGCCCACCGTCACCGTGCAAGGTGCCGATGGCAAGACCATCGCCACACGTGGCGACATGGGCGGCGTCGCCGTGCCCATCGGCGAGCTGCCGCCCTATTTGCCCAAGGCGTTCGTCGCCATCGA
>JAYSCE010000145.1:0-9065 GCA_041915035.1 Xanthobacter sp. | reverse complement strand
ATCAGAAATACCCCTCCTGCTTCTTCTTCTCCATGCCGGCGCCGCCGGCGTCCTTGTCGATGGCGCGGCCCTGGCGCTCGGACGTGGTGGTGAGCAGCATTTCCTGGATCACCTGGGGCAGGGTGTCGGCCGTGCTCTCCACCGCGCCGGTGAGCGGGTAACAGCCGAGCGTGCGGAAGCGCACGGAGCGCATCTCCGGCTGCTCGCCGGGGCGGAGCGGGAAGCGGTCGTCATCCACCATCAGGATCAGGCCGTCGCGCTCCACCGTGGGGCGCGGGGCGGCGAAATAGAGCGGCACGATGCGGATGCCTTCGAGGTGGATGTATTGCCAGATGTCCAGCTCGGTCCAGTTGGAGATGGGGAAGACGCGCATGCTCTCCCCCTTGTTCTTGCGAGCGTTGTAGAGGTGCCAAAGTTCCGGCCGCTGGTTCTTGGGGTCCCAGCGGTGATTGGCCGAGCGGAAGGAGAAGACGCGCTCCTTGGCGCGGCTCTTCTCCTCGTCGCGGCGGGCGCCGCCGAAGGCCGCATCGAACCCCCACTTGTCCAGCGCCTGCTTCAGCCCCTCCGTCTTCCACATGTCGGTGTGGAGCGGGCCGTGGTCGAAGGGGTTGATGCCCTTTTCCAGCGCTTCCGGATTCTGGTGGACGAGGAGGTCCATGCCGGCCTCGCGCGCGGCCTGGTCGCGCAGCTCGTACATGGCGCGGAACTTCCAGGTGGTGTCCACGTGGAGCAGCGGGAAGGGCGGCGGGGAGGGGAAGAAGGCCTTCTTGGCGAGATGCAGCATCACCGCCGAATCCTTGCCCACCGAATAGAGCATCACCGGGCGCTCGGCCTCGGCGACGACCTCGCGCATGATGTGGATGCTCTCCGCCTCGAGGCGCTGGAGATGGGTCAGGCTCATCTTGTCTTCGCTCTTCGGTCCCAACGCGACGCACCGGGCGGCACCGGCGCGCCGCCGTATTCCGCATCTGTCAGATGTGGATATCTTATTTCTACTCCACATTCCGACAAAAGGCGAGCCGTCTGCGGGATGGGTGCAAACCGCAAGCGCGGAAGGGCGCGGCATGGAAGCGACGCGAGGAGCTTGTTCTGGAAGGGGGGAGAGCTGCGGGCGGCGCAAGGGGGCGGCATTGCCGCCCGCAGCTCTTGTCCCCGCCGGCCGTGTTTGCGGCCACGCCGGCGGAGGGGGGCAGCCAGGCCACGCGCGGAGGGCTCCGGCGACGGGCTGCAATCACCCCTGCAGTCTAGCTCAGATCGGCCGGATAACAAACCGTCTGGACGGTTTTGTGAGGAAAAATTTCCGTCCCGGTATCCCGATCGGTCGCGGCGGTGTTGGAGGATGGCGTTGCGCCTGCCGACGATGCCGGGATGTCCGCTGCGCCGGTCAGGAGGCGGTGCGACGCGAGCGCCGTGGCGTCTCGGCGTCCGCCGGCGAGGCCGCCTCTGAGATCCAGTTGCGATCGTCCAGAAGGTACTCGAACATCTGGTCGCGTTCGGCGTCGCTCAGCGGGCAGGTGCCCAGCATGGCTGAAAGGGCAAGGCCGCGTGCGGAGAACAGGCGGGCGAGGGAGCGCCCCGGATCCTTCGCCTCCTTGAGGATGGTGGCGACGGTCTCCTCGTCGCGTTCGCGCACTGGGCTCATGAAGGCCGGTTCCTGCGCGGCCACGCCGAGGATGGCGAAGGCGATGGAGTTCGAGCCCTTCACGATCTCCCGGAACACGGCGATCTGCGCGGCGAGGGTCGGCTCGGCGTAGGACGCGCCGTGCTCCGTCAGGAAGGTCTGCGCGAACGTGGTGTAGTAGTCCGCCTGGTATTCCAGCAGGGCCGCGAGCACGGCGCGCTTGTTGGGGAACTGGTGCAGCAGGCCGCCCTTGCTGACGCCGCTCTCCTTGGCGATGGCATCGAGGGTGAGGCGGCCGGCGCCGTCGCGGGCGATGATGGCAAGGGCCGCCGCGATGACGGCGGCCTTCGTGCGTTCGGAACGCGTGACGTTATCCATGCCTCAGGCTGCCCGCCTTTGTGGTGGCGCGAAGAAAGACATCGCCTGAACAGGACATACCGTCGTTGCCGCGGGCGAGACAAGTCATTCCGCCACCGGCGAGAAGCCCTTCGGTGGGGTGCCGTTGCGTCGGCGCCCTACCTCCCGCCCATCACGTATTCGCCGCGCTCGTGAACCGTGTTGGCGCGGCCCACCAGCAACGTCTCTAGCGGGCCGATGCGCTTCTGGTCCTTGTCCTTGTAGGGCAGGGAATGCAGCACGTAGCGCATGGCATTGATGCGGGCGCGCTTCTTGTCGTCGGACTTGATGACCGTCCAGGGGGAATCCGCCGTGTCGGTGTGGAAGAACATGGCTTCCTTGGCGCGGGTGTAGTCGTCCCACTTGTCCAGCGAGGCGAGATCTACGGGCGAGAGCTTCCACTGCTTCAGCGGATGCACCTTGCGCTCCTTGAAGCGGCGGCGCTGCTCCTCCCGGCTTACCGAGAACCAGAATTTGATGAGGTGGATGCCGCTGCGCACGAGATTGCGCTCGAACTCCGGCGCCTGGCGCAGGAACTCACGATATTCGTCATCCGTGCAGAAGCCCATCACCCGCTCGACGCCGGCCCGGTTGTACCAGCTCCTATCGAACATCACGATCTCGCCGGTGGTGGGCAGGTGCTCCACATAGCGCTGGAAATACCACTGGCCGCGTTCGACCTCGCTCGGCTTCTCCAGCGCCACCACCCGCGCGCCGCGGGGGTTGAGGTGCTCCATGAAGCGCTTGATGGCGCCGCCCTTGCCGGCCGCGTCGCGCCCCTCGAACAGGATGATGACCCGCTGGCGGCTTTCCTTCACCCAGGACTGGAGCTTCAGAAGCTCGGTCTGCAGGATGAACTTCTGCTGCTCGTAGTCCCGCCGCAGCATCTTGTACTTGAAGGGATAGCCGCCGGTGCGCCAGTCATCGGACAGCTCGTCGCTGGTCACGCGCGGCTGGCCGGCGGGTTTGGGCAGGCCGAGCGACTTGCGCAGCCGCACCGCATCGTCGGGAGAAGCTCCGGCGAGGATGGCGGCGATGCCGGCCTTCACCTCGTCCACACCCGCCGCTGCGACGGGCGGCATCTCGTCGAGGGTCGCGGCCAGCGCGGTGACCGCGGACAGTTCCGCCTCCTGCGCCGCGAGCTGGCGCTCCTCCGCCAAAGAGCGCTCCATCTCGGCGGGAATGGCCTCGGTGCCGGCCACGGGCGTGAGGTCGTCGGTGCTGGCCATTCTGTGCTCCTTCGGCGCCGAGGCGCGCGCCATCCGCGGCTGAAAACCGCGCGAAAACATGAGCCTTAGCCGGCTGAGGAGCGTTGATGGAGATCAAGGGGCGGGGGAGGTAGGGGGCGGCTGACAGCGCGGTCTCGCCCTCTCCCTTCTCCCCTTGCGGGCGAGGGCGCGGGGGTGAGGGGGCCAACGTCCCGACCGCGCCGCGGCTTTCACCCCTCACCCGTCACGCGGCTCTGCCGTGCGCCACCTTCTCCCGCAAGGGGAGAAGGCAACCGCTTCCCCTCACTTGGGCGCGAACTGCCCGTAGAGGTGCTTCAGCACTTCAGTGGTGGCGGCCTCGGCGACCTGGCCGGGATAGTTGGTGACCGCCTCCACCGACATGTCGCTCGCCGGCTCCACCAGGATCTTGGCGAAGTTCATGCTGTTGGAGCCGTTGTGGGTGAGCACCGGTGTCCTGGTCCAGTCCAGCTTCACCACGCCCCAGCCGAAGGCGTAATCGCCGGTGGAGGGAGTGCCGGGAGGCGGGTCCTTGAACGGCGGGGTGGTGACGTGGGGCTTGTGGATGACCGCCAGCGTCTCTGGCGAGACGATGTGCGGGCCACGCTTGCCCTGGCCGGCGTTCCAGTCGCCCCAGCGGGCGAAATCCAGCACCGACATGTGGGCGATGCCGGCCGGGCCGACCACGGGCGGGATGTCCGCCGAGGGACCCCAGGCCATGGGCGTGGGCTTGCCCTTGTCGTCGAGCATGTGGCCGATGGGGGCGTCATATTTGCCGAAGGTCGCCTGCGGGCCGAAGCCGGCGCTCTTCAGGCCCAGCGGCTCATAGATGCGCTCCACCACCAGGCGCTCCCACGGCTTGCCGGAGACCTCTTCCAGCATGGCGCCAGCGAAGATGTAGCCGAGGTTGGAATACTGGAACGGCGAGCCGGTCTTGGGCACCTCCGGCGCGTGCTTCTTCCAGCGCTCCAGCGCGTCCAACCGCAATTGGGTGGTCGTCATCTCGAAGCCCACCGGATTGAAATAGATGCCGATGATCTCCTCGTTGTCGGAGGGGATGCCGCTGGTGTGGGACAGAAGCTGCTCCAGCGTCACCGCCGCGAGCTTCGGGTTCATGTCCTTCACCTTGCCGCCCAGCACCTCGCCGAGGGTGCTCGTCCACTTGATCTTGCCTTCCTCCACCAGCGTCCCCGCCACGGTGGCGGTGAAGGCCTTGGTGTCGGAGCCGAGGTGGAAGCGGTCCTCCACCGTCACCGGGATGTCGAGGCCGATGGCGCGCTTGCCCACCGCCCCCGAGGCGACGATCTCGCCCGAGCGGGTCACGGCGGCGGCCAGGGCCGGCAGGCCGTATTTGGCGCGGATGCCTTCGAGATAGGTGTCGAGGTTTTCGGAGGCGTGGACGGGCGCCGAGAGGGCGAGCGCGGCGGCGAGGCCCAGCGCCATCCGCCCGAGGGTGCGCCGCCCGAGGGGGTGAGAGAAGCCCGATCCCGAGTGCCTGAAGTCCATGCCTGCTCCCCCCATGATGCTCCCCCATGATGCTGCGCCGTTGATCCGGCCAAGCGTGGCCGCATGAACGCAGGCCGACCCCCCGGTTGGCAAGGCGCAAATGTCCGGGGTTGACAGACGCGCCCGGCGGCCGGCGGGCGCGCTACCCGCGGGGCGGCCGGGCGTGTAGAAACGAAGGTAAAGCTCAAGCGTGCGGCCGCCCGCCGAGGCGCGGCATCGTGTGGCCACCGCCGGGAGCGCGAGGAGGAAGCCCATGTATGCCGCCCCGCCCGCCGTCATGGCCCGCCCGTTCGTGGTCATGCCCGACGCCCTCAGGGTCGAGGGCCGCCGCTCCGAGTGGAACGAGGTGCAGTTCGGCGGGGTGCCGCTCACCACCTTCCTCGAAGGCCCCTCCTTCGACCGCGCGGGCAATCTGTGGGTCGTGGACATCCCGTGGGGCCGCCTCATCAAGGTGACGCCGCAGGGCGCGATCAGCGTCGAGGCGGAATATGACGGCGAGCCCAACGGCCTGAAGTTCCACAAGGACGGTCGCGGCTTCATCACTGACCACCGGCATGGCATCATGGTGTTCGATCCCGCCACCGGGCGGGTGGAGCCCTATCTGGAGCGGGCCATGCTCCAGCGCTTCAAGGGCGTGAACGACCTGATCTTCGCCTCGAACGGCGACCTCTATTTCACCGACCAGGGCCAGACCGGCTGGCATGATCCCTCCGGCTGCCTCTATCGCCTGCGGACAGACGGGCGGCTCGATTGCGTGCTGAAGGGCATTCCGAGCCCCAACGGCCTCGTGCTCAACAAGACCGAGACGGTGCTCTTCCTCGCGGTGACGCGGGCCAATGCCATCTGGCGCGTACCGCTGATGCGCGACGGCACGGCGAGCAAGGTCGGCACCTTCATCCAGCTTTCAGGCGGCGGCGGGCCGGACGGCCTCGCCATCGACGAGGACGACAACCTCGTCGTCTGCCACATGGGCCTCGGCTCGGTCTGGCTGTTCAGCGCCCTCGGCGAGCCGATGCTGCGCATCAAGTCGCCGGAGGGCCATCTCACCACCAATTGCGCCTTCGGCGGTCCGGACAACCGCACGCTCTTCATCACCGAATCGAAGACCGGCACCATCCTTGCCGCCGATCTGCCGGTGCCGGGCCGGCGCATGTATTCCCACGCGTGAGGCAGGCGCTCCTCTTCGGAGCGCTCAGGCCTTGTATTCGTAGAGCAGCCGGGCGCGGATGGTGCCTTCCAGCGCGCGGATGTCGGCGAGGATGGCCTGGCTGTCCACGGCGGAGGCGTCCGCGTCGAGCACCACATAGCCGATGTCGGCGTTGGTCTCGTAATACTGCGCGGCGATGTTGACCGCGTGGCGGGCCAGCACCTCGTTGAGGCGGCCGAGCATGCCGGGCAGGTTGCGCTGCACCTGGATGAAGCGGGTACCGGTGGGACGCGCGGGCAACTGCACCTGCGGGAAGTTCACCGCGCCCATGGTGGAGCCGGTGTCCGAATAATCGAGCAGCTTGCGCGCCACCTCGGCGCCGATGCGCTCCTGCGCCTCCTCGGTGGAGCCGCCGATGTGCGGGGTCAGGATGACGTTGGGCAGGCCCTGCAGCGGGGAGACGAACTTCTGGCCGTTGGCGCTGGGCTCCACCGGGAACACGTCCACTGCGGCGCCACGCAGGCGGCCTTCCTTCAGTGCGTCGGCGAGGGCGTCGAGGTCCACCACCGTGCCGCGGCTGTTGTTGATGAGATAGGCGCCCTTCTTCATGGCGGCGATCTCGGCGCGGCCGATCATGCCGGCGGTGGCGGGGGTTTCGGGGACGTGCAGGCTTACCACGTCGCTCTGGGAGAGCACCTCGGCCATGGTGGCCACCGGCTCGGTGTTGCCGTGGCGGAGCTTGTCGGTGTGGTCGTAATAGATCACCCGCATGCCCATCGCCTCGGCGAGGTTGGAGAGCTGCGAGCCGATATTGCCGTAGCCGATGATGCCCAGCGTCTTGCCGCGCACCTCGTGGCTGTCGGTGGCCGACTTGTCCCACAGCCCCTCGTGGGCGGCGGCGGAGCGGTTGGGGATGCGGCGCAGCAGCATCACGATCTCGCCGATCACCAGCTCCGCCACGCTGCGGGTGTTGGAGAACGGCGCATTGAACACCGGGATGCCGGCGATGCGGGTGGCGTCGATGTCCACCTGGTTGGTGCCGACGCTGAAGCAGCCGATGGCGATGAGGCGGTCGGCCGCCTCCAGCACGGCGGCGGTGATACCGAGGCGCGAGCGGATGCCGAGCAGATAGACGCCCATCAGCGCCTCCATCAGCGCCACCCCGTCCAGCCCCATGGGCAGGCGGGTGAGGTTGGTGTAGCCGGCGGCGAGCATCATCTCGACGGCGCTGTCGTTGACGCCTTCGAGGAGCAGCACCTTGATCTTGTCGCGGGACAGGGAAAGCTGGGGGGCGTTTTGGGTCACGGGGCGCGACGTCCTTCGGCGATCAACAGGCGAACCGCGCGGAAAGCGCTGCCGCTAAGAGAGGTCGCTTGCCGGCCTCTCGCGGGGTTCGGTTCGGAATGGTGGTTGCCGGGTAGCGGATGCCGGCCCGGCGGCGGCGCGAAGGTAGCGATTTTGCCGCCCCAGTCCAGAGATCGCGCGCCTTTGCCGCGGCTGGAGCTTTACTTTACGGCAGGAGTCTTCCCGGGTCCGTCATCGCCTCGCGCTTGGGGGCGATGACGGCTCTGGCCGCACATTCCGGGGCCTTCGAGCTCTTACACCGCCGCCACCGCCTCCGGCGCGGCCGCCTCTCCGGCCACCTCCGCGATCATGCGGTAGGAGGCGAGGCGCTTGTCGTGGTCGAACACGTCGGAGACGATCATCACCTCGTCCACCCCCGTCTCGCGCACGAAGGCGGCAATGCCGTCGCGCACCCGCTCGGGGCCGCCGATCACCGAGCGGGCGAGGAAGCGCTGCGCCTGCGCCTTCTCCATGGGGGTCCAGTAATCCTCGATGTCGTCGATGGGCGGCTTCGACAGGCCTCGCGCGCCGCGGAAGATGTCGGCCACCGACATCTGCTGGGTGGTGGCGAGGCGGCGGGCCTCGGCGTCGGTCTCGGCCGCGATCACGTTCAGCGCGGCCATGGCGTAGGGCCTGGCGAGCACGTCCGAGGGCTTGAAGCGCGCGCGGTAGATTTCCAGCGCCGGCAGGAGGTCGGCCGGGGCGAAGTGGGAGGCGAAGGCGTAGGGCAGGCCAAGCGCTGCCGCGAGCTGCGCGCCATAGGTGCTCGATCCAAGGATCCAGAGCGGCACCTCAGTGCCCGTCGCCGGCACGGCAAACAGCGTCTGGCCGGGCTGGGCGGGGCCGAGATAGGCCTCCAGCTCCTGCACATCCTGCGGGAAATTGTCGGAATTGGTGAGCGAGCGGCGCAGCGCGCGCATGGTCATCTGGTCGGTGCCCGGCGCGCGGCCGAGGCCGAGGTCGATGCGGCCGGGGAAGAGATGGGCCAGCGTGCCGAACTGCTCGGCGATGACGAGGGGCGCGTGGTTGGGCAACATGATGCCCCCCGCGCCCACCCGGATGCGCTTGGTGCCCGCCGCGATATGGGCGATGACCACCGCCGTGGCGGCGCTGGCGATGCCCTGCATGTTGTGATGCTCGGCCACCCAGAAGCGGCGATAGCCCCAGTCTTCCGCATGGGCGGCGAGGTCGCGGGCATTGTCCAAAGCCTGGCGGGGGCCGAAGCCCTCCCGCACCCGGACGAGATCGAGAATCGAAAGCTGGGCCATCAACTGCCTCGTCCGCCCCCGAACGAAAGATGGTGGTGAGATAGGGACGGCGGCCGGAAAGCGGAAGGGGCGGCGGTCCGGGAGCGCCAACCCGCTCGACCCCGGTCCAGACCGGGGCCGATGGTCCTACGTCCCCGCCGGGCAGATGGGGGCGGTGACGATGGTGCGCAGGCCGGGGGCGTTCGCCTCGTCGGAGAGGATGCCGTCGAGGCCCTGCACCATGGCCTTGATCATGATGGTGCCGAAGCCCTGCCGCTCGCCCACCTTGCCGCTGCCGTGGTCGGCGACGATGAGGCGGAAGCGGTCGCGGTGCTGCTCGAGCGCCACCCTGAGCGGGCCCGGGGCGCCGCCATAGGCGTATTTGGCGGTGTTGAGCACCAGTTCGGTCAGGATCAGGCCCAGCCGCACCGCGCGGTCCGCCGCCATCAGCACCGGCGCCACGTCGAGCGCGATATGGGCTTCCCATTCCTTGCCGAGGGCGCTCGTGACCTCGTTGGTGAGGTCGATGAGATAGCGCGAGAGGTCCACCGCCTCCACCTGCTCGCCGGCATAGAGCT
>JAYSCE010000144.1:0-9140 GCA_041915035.1 Xanthobacter sp. | reverse complement strand
CCTGGCCCCCGAGGCCGAAGCGCCCGCTCGCCGGGAGGCGCCGGCAGAACTCTCCCGCCGCTCCCTCCTCCTCGGCCCGCGCGCCGGCGCCGAAGATCTGCGGGACGGCGCCGCATGAACCCGCCCCGCGCGCTCCGCAGCCTCACCCTCACGCCCGATGGGCGCGCGGGCGGCTGGCGCGTGTCGCGGGAGGAGGGGCCGGACCCCGCCGCGGCCCTTATCGGCCGCACACCGGAGGAGGCGGCGCGGCTCGCCCCCCTCGTCTTCAACCTGTGCGGCGCAGCCCACGCCGTCGCCGCCCGCTCCGCCCTCGGTCTGCCTGTCACTGCCGATGCGGAAGCCATGGCACGCGAGACGGTGCGCGACCATGCGCTCGCCCTCCTCCACACCGTCCCCGTGGCGCTGGGCATGGCGCCGGACCGCGCCGCCCTCGGCCTGCTGGCCCGGCCGGACGGCGCCGCCTTCCATGCCGCCCTCGTGGGCGACGCGAGCGACCTGTCCTCTTTCTCGCCGTCCGAGCTGGAAGCGTGGCTCGCCGCCGCGACGACGCCCACCGCCCGCGCCTTCGCCCGTATCCGGGAGGCCGATCCGGCGGAGGGGCAAGCCCATCTGCCGGAGCTGAGCGCGGACGTGCTTGCCGCCACCCTCGCCCGACCGCCCGCCGCCATCGGCTCCCACCGCGAGACCGGCGCGCTCGGCCGCGTCGCGGCGACGCCGCTCGTCTCCGCTTTGCTGGCCAGCGAAGGGCCGAGCCTGTTCGTGCGTCTGCTCGCCCGGCTGGTGGATGGCCTTGCCCATTTCGCTCCCCGCCCCGCCCCTTCCCTTCCGGCCGGCATCGCGCCCGCCGCGCGCGGGTTGCTCGGGCATCGGGCGGAGGTGGAGGGCGGACGGGTGACCGCCTATCGCATCCTCTCCCCCAGCGCCTGGAACCTCGCCCCCGGCGGGCTGCTGGAGCGGGCGTTCGCCGCCCTCTCGCCCGGCTGGCGGACGCGGTGGCTTGCGCCGCTCCTTGTTTGCGCCATCAATCCCTGCGTGCCCGTCACCCTCTCCTTCGCCACGGAGCCCGCCTATGCATGAGATGGCCGTGTGCGAGAGCCTGCTCTCGGCGATGGAAGAGGCGGCGAAGGCGCAGAATTTCTCCCGCGTCACCCGTGTGCGGCTCGCCATCGGCCGCTTCGCCGGCCTCGAGGTGGAGGCGCTGCGCTTCGGCTTCGACGTGGTGACGCGGGGCTCGCTGGCGGACGGTGCCGAGCTGGTGGTTCTGGAGGAGGACGGCACCGCCTGGTGCTTCGACTGCTCCGACACCGTGCCGCTCGATCACCGCCTCGCCCCCTGCCCGAAATGCGGCGGGGAACGCCTCGTGCCCAATGGCGGCACGGAGATGAAGATCAAAGACCTGGAGGTGATGTGATGTGCACGGTCTGCGGCTGCAGCGGCGACGGCGCCACCATTTCCGAGGCGCACGGCCATTCCCATTCTCGCACCCATGGTCACGACCATCCGCACACTCACACCCATGCGGACGGCACCACCCACAGCCATGCGCACGATCACGCCCACGATCACGGCCACGGGCATGACCATCACCATCATCACCACGACGATCACCCCCACCCCGCGCCCCATGCCGGCACGCTGGACTACGGCACCGGCCCCGCCCGCGCCCATGCGCCGGGGCTCAGCCAAGCGCGCATGGTGGAGATCGAGACCTCCATCCTGGCCAAGAACGACGATTACGCTGGCAAGAACCGCACCCGGCTCGACGGCGCGGGCGTGCTGGCGCTGAACCTTCTCTCCGGCCCCGGCGCCGGCAAGACCACGCTTCTGGTGGAGACGCTGAAGGCGCTGTCCGGCCGCATCCCCTGCGCCGTCATCGAGGGGGACCAGCAGACCGACAACGACGCCGCCCGCATCCGCGCCGTGGGCACCCCTGCGGTGCAGATCAACACCGGCAAGGGCTGCCACCTCGACGCCCACATGGTGGGTCACGCGCTGGAAAAGCTGCCCCTCCCGCCCGGCGGCGTTCTGTTCATCGAGAATGTGGGCAACCTCGTCTGCCCCGCCGCCTTCGATCTTGGCGAGACGAAGCGCGTCACCCTGATCTCGGTGGCGGAGGGCGAGGACAAGCCGCTCAAATACCCCGACATCTTCGAGGGTGCCGACCTCGTCCTCATCACCAAGGCGGACCTCGCGCCGCACGTGGATGCGGACATGGCGACGCTGGAGGCCAACATCCGCCGCATCAACCCGACGGCGGACATCCTCACCACCTCCTCGCGCGGCGAGATCGGGCTCGCCCGCTGGATCGCCTGGCTGGAAGCCGCCCGGGCCGCGCGCCTCGACGCGCTGGCGAGCGCCCGCGAGGCGGAAGCCTCGGCCCTGCGCGCCGCTGCGGGAGCCGCGCGATGAACCGGCGCCCGGCCATCCTGGTGGTGGATGACGAGCCGCGCTCGGTGGAGGTCATCGCCCGCGTGCTCGACGAGGAGTTTGACGTCTTCACCGCCCACAATGCGGAGGAAGCCCGCCGCATCCTCGAAAACGAGTGGATCCAGGTGATCTTCTGCGACCAGCGCATGCCGCAGACCTCCGGCGTTGCGCTGCTCACCGAAGTGCGCGAGCGCTGGCCGGACATTTTGCGCATCATCGTCACCGGCTACACCGAGCCGGAGGACATGATCGGCGCCATCAACGACGCCGGCATCTACCAGTTCATCCCCAAGCCCTGGCACCCGGACCAGTTGCTGCTCGCCGCGCGCAACGCCGCGCATCTCTTCCAGCTGCAGCGCGATCATGAGCGGCTGAACCTGGAAATGAAGCTAACCGCCGGCAATGCCGAGGCCCGCCTCGGCGCGCTGGAAGCGCGGGTGAAGCAGAATTTTCACTTCGACACGCTGGTGCGCGCCCCCGGCAGCCCGCTCTCGCAGGTCTGCACCCGCGCCGCGCAGGTGGCGACCTTCGACGTGCCGGTGCTGATCCATGGCGAGACGGGTACCGGCAAGGAGCTGCTCGCCCGCGCCATCCATTATTCCAGCCTGCGCTCGGACCGGCCCTTCTTCGCGGTGAATTGCGGGGCGATCCCCGACGAGCTTCTGGAATCCGAGCTGTTCGGCCACAAGAAGGGCTCGTTCACCGGCGCCCATGTGACGCGCATCGGCCTCCTCGATCAGGCGGACGGCGGCACCATCTTCCTCGACGAGATCGGCGACGTCTCCCCCGCCTTCCAGGTAAAGTTGCTGCGCTTCCTGCAGGAGGGTGAGATCCGCCCCGTGGGCTCCAACGAGGCGAAGCGGGTGAACGTGCGCGTGCTCGCCGCCACCCATCGCGACCTCAAGGGCGAGGTGGCCCGCGCCCGCTTCCGCGAAGACCTCTATTATCGTCTCTCGGCCATGGTGCTGACTCTGCCGGCGCTGCGCGAGCGGCGGGCGGACATTCCGGTGCTGGCCCAGAGCGTGCTCGATGCGCTATCCAGCCAGCACGGCAAGCGCGTGCGCGGCTTCAGCGACGAAACGCTCGCCTGCATGTCCGCCTACGATTGGCCGGGCAATGTGCGCGAATTGCAGAACGAGGTGACGCGGATGCTCGTGCTCGCCGAGCGCGACAGCCTCTCCGCCGATCTCCTCTCCCCCCATGTGGTGCGCGCCGCCGCCGCCGAGACGCGGGCGCCGGAGACACTGGCCAATTCCTCCATCTCCCTGCCCGACAGCGGCCCCCTGAAGGACCGCATCGAGCGCATGGAGGCCACCATCCTCACCGAGACGCTGGTGCGCTGCCGCTGGAACAAGAGCCGCGCGGCGGAGGAGCTTGGCCTCTCCCGCGTCGGCCTCAGGGCCAAGCTCGACCGCTACGGCATCGCCCGTGGCGGCGCGTTCGGCCAATCGCACTGAGCAACGGTGCATCAAGGAGGAATGAGCCATGTGCCTCGGCATTCCCGGACAGATCGTCGCCGTCGCGGACGCGGAGGCCATGTTGTGCGTGGTTGACGTCTCCGGCGTCCGCCGCACCGTCGACGTGGTGTGCGTGGCCGAGCCCGGCGCGCCGCTGGAGGACCTGGTGGGCGCCTGGGTGCTGGTCCATGTGGGCTTCGCCATGAGCCGCATCGACGAGGAGGAAGCCGCCGCCACCCTCAAGGTGCTCTCCGAGATCGGCGAGGCGGCGGTCGAGATGGAAGCCCTCACCACCGGCAGCGTCGAGCTGCTGTCCACCCCGCGCTGAGGAGCCGGACATGCGCTTCGTCGACGAATTCCGCGACCCCGCTCTCGCGAGCGCCCTGGTGAAGGAGATCGGTGCCATCGCCGCGCGGCTGGAGCGCGGGCGGGATCGGCCCTTCGCCATCATGGAGGTGTGCGGCGGGCATACCCACGCCATCTTCCGCTATGGGCTGGAAGGCCTGCTGCCGGACCTCGTGGAGTTCGTGCACGGCCCCGGCTGCCCCGTCTGCGTGCTGCCCATGGGCCGGGTAGATGATTGCGTGGACATTGCCGAGCGGCCGGAGGTGATCTTCACCACCTTCGGCGACGCCATGCGCGTGCCGGGCTCGAAGAAGAGCCTGCTGCAGGCCAAGGCGGACGGCGCGGATGTGCGCATGGTCTATTCGCCGCTGGATGCGCTCACGCTGGCGAAGCGCAATCCGGAGCGCGAGGTGGTGTTCTTCGGCCTCGGCTTCGAGACCACCATGCCCTCCACGGCGCTCACCGTGCAGCGGGCGGCGCGCGAGGGCGTCACCAACTTCTCCCTCTTCTGCAACCACATCACCATCATCCCGACCCTGCGCGCCCTTCTGGAGCAGCCGGACCTCGGCATCGACGGCTTAATCGGGCCGGGGCATGTGTCCATGGTCATCGGCACGTCGCCCTATCGCTTCATCGCGGAGGAATTCGGCCGGCCGCTGGTGGTGTCGGGCTTCGAGCCCATCGATCTTCTGCAATCCCTGCTCATGGTGCTGCGGCAGATCGAGGCCGGGAAGGCGCAGATCGAGAACCAGTATGCCCGCGTCGTGCCGGAGCACGGCAACCCGGCCGCGCTGCGAGCGGTTCAGGAGGTGTATGAGCCGCGCGAAACCTTCGAGTGGCGGGGCCTCGGCTCCATCGCCGGCTCGGGCGTGCGGCTGACGGAGCCCTATGCGTCGTTCGATGCCGAAAAGCGCTTCGCCGTGCCGGACATCAAGGTGGCCGACCCCGCCCAGTGCCGCTGCGGCGAGGTGCTCACCGGCGCCGCCAAGCCCTGGGCCTGCCCCGAGTTCGGCAAGGGCTGCACCCCCGAGACGCCGCTTGGCGCGCTGATGGTGTCTTCCGAAGGTTCTTGCGCGGCTTACTATCAATATGGCGGTATACGGGGAGAGGCCGCATGAACATCCCCTTCTCAACCCCCGCCGCCGCCCGCCGGCGGCCGCTGACGCAGAAGACCGTGACGCTCGCCCATGGCGGCGGCGGCAGCGCCATGCGCGATCTCATCGACGACGTGTTCCTCTCCGCCTTCTCCGGCGAGGACCGCGCCGCGCCGGAGGATCAGGCGCGCTTCGATCTCGCTGCGCTGATGGCACGGGGCGACCGCCTCGCCTTCACCACCGACGGCTTCGTGGTGGACCCCCTGTTCTTTCCCGGCGGCGACATCGGCAAGCTCGCGGTGTGCGGCACGGTGAACGACCTCGCCGTGGGCGGGGCGACGCCGGTGGCGCTCTCCTGCGCCATCATCATCGAGGAGGGGCTGGACGTGGAGACGCTGCGCCGCGTCGTTCATTCCATGGCCGAGACAGCGCACGCGGCGGGCGTCGCCATCGCCACCGGCGACACCAAGGTTGTGGCGCGCGGCGCCTGCGACAAGCTCTTCATCACCACAACCGGCATCGGCGTCATCCGCGCCGGCCTCGACGTGGGCGTGACCAAGGCGCGGCCGGGCGACACGGTGATCGTCAACGGCCTGCTCGGCGACCACGGCGCCGCCATCCTCAACGCCCGCGGCGACCTCGCCCTCGACACGGCCATCGAAAGCGATTGCGCGCCGCTCAACGGCCTCATCGACACGCTGATTTCCGCCGCCCCCGGCCTGCGCATGATGCGCGACGCCACGCGCGGCGGCATCGCGGCGGTGGTGAACGAACTCGCCGAGGCCAGCGCCGTCGGGGTGCGCCTCGACGAATTGAGCCTGCCCATGCGGCCGGAGGTGATGGGCTTCTGCGAGATCCTGGGCCTCGATCCGCTCTATCTCGCCAACGAGGGCAAGATCCTCGCCGTGGTGCCTGCCGGGGAGACCGAGGCGGCGCTCGCCGCGCTCCGCGCCCATCCGCTGGGCCGCGCGGCGGCGGTGATCGGAGAGGTCACGTCCGAGCGGCCCGGACGGGTCGTCATGAGAACGCGCTTCGGGGGCGAGCGCATCGTCGACATGCTGGTCGGCGATCAACTGCCCCGCATCTGCTGAACCCTTTTTCGAACCTTCAAACACCGGGGAGAACATTATGCACCGCACGATCCGCACGGCAGCCGCCGCTGCCGCCTTGACCCTCCTGCCGCAGCTCGCCTTCGCCCATACCGGCGTCGGCGACGTGCACGGCTTCAGCCACGGCTTCGCCCATCCCCTCGGCGGGCTGGACCACCTGCTCGCCATGGTCACGGTGGGCATCTTCGCCTGGCAGCTCGGCGGTCGCGCCGTGTGGGCGGTGCCGGCCACCTTCGTCGGCCTGATGGCGGTCGGCGGCGCGCTGGGCATCTCCGGCATCGACGTGCCGTTCGTGGAGCTGGGCATCGCCCTGTCGGTGATCGTGCTGGGCGGCGTGGTGGCCTTCGGCGTCAAGGCGCCGCTGGCGGCGGCCATGGCCATGGTCGGCTTCTTCGCCATCTTCCACGGCCACGCCCACGGCGCCGAGATGCCCGCGGATGCCTCGGGCGTCGCCTATGGCCTCGGCTTCATGTCGGCGACCGCTCTCCTCCACATGGCCGGCCTCGGGCTCGGCATGGCCATCGGCCGCTTCGGCGAGCTGCATGGCGACAAGTGGGTGCGCGGCGCGGGCGCGGCGGTGGCGGTGACCGGCGTCGGGATCCTCGCCGGGCTCGTCTGAGCTTCATCCCATGCTATAGCGCCCGTCCGACACGCTTGAGGGGCCGGACGGGTGCTGTACGACGAGGCGTATCTGGCGCGGACTGAAGAGACGGTCCGCGCCCATCTGCCGGACTGGGGCCTGCCGCCGGACGCGGCGCTCCAGCTCCTCTCCATCTCCGAGAACGCCACCTTCCGCGCCACCGCGGGCCCGCAGGACATCGTGGTCCGCGTCTACCGGCCGGGCTATCACGCGGCGGCGGAAATCCGCTCCGAACTCGCCTGGATCGCGGCGCTGCGCGCCGATGCCGTGGTGCCCACTCCCGCCATCATTCCCACAATCGACGGCCGCCTCCTCAATGAGGTGAGCGCGGACGGCGCCCTGCGCCGGCTGACCGCCTTCGCCTTCGTGCCGGGCGTCGAGCCGCAGGAGGGTGCGGACCTGCCCGGCTGGTTCCAACGCCTCGGTGCCTTCCACGCGCGCCTCCACGCCCATGCCAAAAGCTGGCGGCGGCCGGAGGGCTTCACCCGGAAGGTATGGGATTTCGAGAGCATGCTGGGCGAACGCCCACTCTGGGGCGATTTCCGCGCCGCTCTGAGCCTCGATGCACCCGGCCGCGCCCTGCTGGAGCGCACCGCGCTCGCGCTGATGGACCGCCTCGTCCCGCTCACGACGCCGCAGAACTTCGGTCTTATCCACGCGGACCTGCGCCTCGCCAATCTGCTGGCGGACGGGGACAGCCTGACCCTCATCGATTTCGACGATTGCGGCTTCTCCTGGTACCTTTACGACTTCGCCTCGGCCGTCTCCTTCATGGAGCATTCGCCGCTGGTGCCGGCGCTCAAGGATGCGTGGGCGGACGGCTACCGCACCCTCGCCCCCCTGCCGGCGGATGCCGACGCGCAGCTCGACGTGTTCGTGATGCTGCGCCGGATGCTGCTCACCGCCTGGGTCGCCTCCCACGCCGAGACGCCGACCGCGCAGGCCATGGGCGCGCCCTACACGGCCGGGACGCTGGCGCTGGCCGAGGATTTCCTGACGCGGCACGGATGAAGCGACCGTCGTCCTCCGGCTTGACCGGAGGACCCATGGCGCCCTTTGCCCCGGCCGCCGAAGGCTTGCGGCAACGACGGGATGGGCCCTCCGGTCAAGCCGGAGGGCGACGCCGGAAGAGAGTGCAATCGCAGGTCCGACCTTCGGCGGAACCGCCGCTTTCCCCAGCCCCAACGTGACAGCGCCCCATTGCTCGGCTATGGGCGTGCCCCCGTGACCGCAGGAGAGGATGAGACCTAATGGCCGCCGCACCGCAGGGCAACGCAGACGCCATCGCCCGCCTCATCGCCACCGAGATCAATGCCCGTCCGGCGCAGGTCACGGCCGCCGTCTCCCTCATCGACGAAGGCGCCACCGTTCCCTTCATCGCCCGCTACCGCAAGGAGGTGACGGGCGGCCTCGACGACACCCAGCTGCGCACGCTGGAAGAGCGCCTGTCCTATCTGCGCGAGCTGGAAAGCCGCCGCGCCGCCGTGCTCTCCTCCATCGACGGGCAGGGCAAGCTTTCCGACGAGCTGCGCGGGAAGATCGAGGCCGCCACCACCAAGGCGGAGCTCGAAGACCTCTACCTCCCCTACAAGCCCAAGCGCCGCACCAAGGCGGAGATCGCCCGCGAGAAGGGCCTCGGGCCTCTCGCGGAGGCGATCCTTACGGACCGCTCCGTGGCTCCGGCGGACCGCGCGGCCGCCTTCCTCAATGAGCAGGTGGCGGACATCAAGGCGGCGCTGGACGGCGCGCGCGACATCCTCGTGGAGACCTTCGCCGAGAATGCCGAGCTGGTGGGCCGCCTGCGCGGGCACCTGAAAGCCAACGCCATGCTCAAGGCCAAGGTGGCCGAGGGCAAGGAGGAGGCCGGCGCCAAGTTCCGCGACTATTTCGACCATTCGGAGAAGTGGGCCACCGCCCCCAGCCACCGTGTTCTCGCCATGCTGCGCGGGCGCAACGAGGAGATGCTGACCCTCGACCTCGTGGTGGACGAGGACGCCACCACCCCGGTGAAGCCCGCCGAGCGCATCGTCGCCGAGGCCTACGACATTCCCCTCGCCAATGGCGCGCC
>JAYSCE010000143.1:0-9160 GCA_041915035.1 Xanthobacter sp. | reverse complement strand
GCGATAGACCTTCTCCGGGCTGGTGGTGAGGATGCGGTGCAGGCGGACGGAGCCGGGCATGTCTCTTCTCCCTGTCAGAGCACGCGCCGATCTGATCGCATCGCGATCAGATCGGATCGCGCGTTCTCTTTCTTAAAGTGAGAGGGCGATTCACCGATCAAATTGATTCAATTTGATCGGATCGCGCTCTAGAGGCGGCGGCGCCGCCCGTCGATCTTAAGACGGACGGCGCGCGAGGAGGCCGACACGGCGCGGATGTTTTTCCCGCTCACCCCACCTGCGGCAGGCGGTGGATGTATTTGTCGAGGGTGATGGGATAGTCCCGCACCCGGACGCCGGTGGCGTTGTAGACCGCATTGGCCACCGCCGCGCCCACGCCGCACAGGCCCAGCTCGCCGACGCCCTTCGCCTTCATGGGCGAGGACATGGGATCGGTCTCGTCCAGGAAGATCACCTCCTGGTGCGGGATGTCCGCATGCACGGGCACCTCGTAGCCGGCGAGGTCGTGGTTGACGAAGAAGCCGTGGCGCTTGTCCACGGCGAGTTCCTCGAACAGCGCGGCGCCGACGCCCATGGTCATGGCGCCGATCACCTGGCTGCGGGCGGTCTTGGGGTTGAGGATGCGCCCCGCCGCGCACACCGCCAGCATCCGCCGCACCCGCGCCTCGCCGGTGGCCGCATCCACCGCCACCTCCACGAAATGGCCGGCGAAGGTGGATTGCTGGTAGCGCTTGCCGAGGTCGCCATATTCGATGGTGTCCTCCGCCGTCAGCCCCTCCGCGCCCGCTGCCTGCGCCAGCGGCACCGCGCGGTTGCCGGCGCGTACCTCGCCATCGGCGAACACGGCTTCCTGCGAGTTGCAGCCGAGCTTGCGGGCGACCTCCTCGCGCAGCTTCACGCACGCCGCATAGACGCCGGAGGTGGCATTGTTGGCGCCCCACTGGCCGCCCGAGCCGCAGGAGGCCGGCAGGTCGGAATCACCCAGCACCACGCGCACCTTGTCGAGCCCCACGCCCATCATCTCCGCCGCCGTCTGGGCGAGGATGGTGTAGCTGCCAGTGCCGATGTCGGTCATGGCGGTTTCCACCGTCACCCGCCCCTCGCCATCGAGCCGCACCCGCGCGCCGGACTTCATGAGCAGGTTGTTGCGGAAGCCCGCCGCCATGCCGAGGCCCACCAGCCACTCCCCGTCCCGCACCTGCCCGGGCTTGGGGTTGCGCCGGCTCCAGCCGAACCGCTCCGCGCCAAGCCGAAGGCAGGCCACCAGCTGGCGCTGGGAGAAGGGGCGGTCCGGGTTTTCGGGATCGCGCTCGGTGTCATTGAGGATGCGGAACTCCACCGGGTCGAGGCCGAGCTTCTCGGCCATCTCGTCCATGGCGATTTCCAGCGCCATCATGCCCGGCGCCTCTCCGGGGGCGCGCATGGCATTGCCCTCGGGCAGGTTCAGGGTGGCGAGCCGCATGGCGGTGAGGCGATTGGCGCCGGCATAGAGCAGGCGCGTCTGGTTCACCGCCGTCTCGAGCCCGCCGCCGGGCAGGTCGCCGGACCAGCTCTCATGGCCGATGGCGGTGATGGGCCCGTCCCGCCCCGCGCCGATGCGGATGCGCTGGATGGTGGCGGGGCGGTGGGTGGTGTTGTTGGCAATCAGGTGTCGATGCAGCGCCACCTTCACCGGCCGCCGCGCCGCCCGCGCGCCCAAGGCCGCGAGCAGCGCGTCCGCGCGGACGAAAAGTTTGCCGCCGAACCCGCCGCCGATGAAGGGCGAAACGAGGCGCACCTTGTCCTTGGGCAGGCCGAGCATCTTGGCGAGGTCGCTCCGGCCCCATTCGATCATCTGGTTGGAGGTCCACACCGTCAGCCGGTCGCCGTCCCAGGCGGCGGTGGAGGCGTGCGGCTCCATCATGGCATGGGACTGGTCGGGGGTGGAATAGGTGGCGTCGAGGCGCACAGCCGCGGCGGAGAAGGCGCCGTTGAAGTCGCCCACCGCCGTGTCGGCCGCCCCGCCCATGCCGTCGCCCTTCTCAGGTCTGACGGCGCTGTCCATGGCCTTGGCGAGGTCGAAGGCGCCGTCTGCGGGCGCATAGTCCACCTTAACCAGCGCGGCGGCCGCGCGGGCCTGCTCGAACGTGTCAGCCACCACCAGCGCCACGGCCTGGTGATAATGCTCCACCTCCGGCCCGGCGATGAGCTGCGCCGTGTTGTTGCTTCCCTTCTTGAGGGGTCCGGCATTGGCGGCGGTGACGACCGCGAGCACGCCGGGCGCTGCTTCCGCCGCCGCCGTGTCGATGCCGGTGACGCGGCCCTTGGCGATGGTCGTGCCCACCACGAAGCCGTGGGCGGCGGTGGGTGCCACGTCGTGCCGCTCATAGGCATAGGGCGCCGTGCCCGTGGTCTTGAACGGGCCGTCGATGCGCGGCAGCGGGCGGCCGATGACCTTCAGCTGATCGATGGGATTGTCGGCGGCAGGGGTCTCGAACTTCATGGCTCAGTTCCTCCCGTCCGCCAGTACGGCGCCGATGGTGCGCTCCACGAGCGTGACCTTGAAGGCATTGTCGTTGGTCGGCTTCGCGCCCGCGAGCAGGTGCTCGGTGACGGCCTTCCCGCCGCGCGGCAGCTCGGCCTCGGCCGCCTCCACCCGCCACGGTCTGTGCGCCACGCCGCCGAGCGCGATGCGCCCTGAGCCATCCTCCTGGATCACCGCGGCAACGGAGACGAGGGCGAAGGCATAGGAGGCGCGATCACGCACCTTGCGATAGACCTGCCGGCCGCCCACGGGCTTCGGCAAGGTCACGGCGGTGATGAGCTCGCCGGGCTCCAGCGCGGTCTCGATGTGCGGCGTGTCGCCGGGCAGGCGATGGAAGTCCGCGATGGCGATCTGCCGTGTGCGGCCGTGGGGCTGCACCGTCTCCACCACCGCATCGAGGGCGCGCATGGCCACCGCCATGTCGCTCGGATGGGTGGCGATGCAGGCGTCCGAGCCGCCGATGATGGCGAGCTGGCGCGAATAGCCGCCGAGCGCCGCGCAGCCGCTGCCGGGGGTGCGCTTGTTGCAGGCCTGCGCGGGGTCATAGAAATACGGGCAGCGCGTGCGCTGGAGGAGATTGCCGGCCGTGGTCGCCTTGTTGCGCAACTGGGCGGAAGCACCCGCCAGCAGGGCGCGGGAGAGCACGGGATAATCCCGCCGCACCCGCGCGTCGGCGGCGAGGTCCGTGTTGCGCACCAGCGCGCCGATCCTGAGGCCGCCGTCGTCCGTCGCCTCGATGCGGTCGAGGCCGAGGCCGTTCACGTCGATGAGATGCGCGGGCGTCTCGATCTGCAGTTTCATGAGATCGAGGAGATTGGTGCCGCCGGCGATGAAGCGGGCGCCCGGGGTCGCCGCCGCTGCGCCCGCGGCATCCGCCGGGCTCAGGGCGCGCTCGTAGGTGAAGGGCTTCATGCGCGCCTCCCGGCCACCTCGACGATGGCCTCCACGATGTTGGAATAGGCGCCGCAGCGACAGATGTTGCCGCTCATGCGCTCACGGATTTCCGCCTCGCTGAGTTCGACCGGCGCGGTGAGATCGTCGGTGACGTGGCTCGGGATGTCGGCCTTCACCTCGGCGAGCACCGCCACCGCCGAGCAGATCTGCCCCGGCGTGCAATAGCCGCACTGGTAGCCGTCATGCTCCACGAAGGCCGCCTGCATGGGATGGAGCTGATCGGGCGAGCCGAGCCCCTCGATCGTGGTCACGCTCTGGTGCTCGTGCATGAGCGCGAGGGACAGGCAGGAATTGATCCGCCGCCCGTCCACGATCACCGTACAGGCACCGCACTGGCCGTGGTCGCAGCCCTTCTTGGTGCCGGTGAGATGGAGGGTTTCGCGCAGGAGGTCGAGGAGGGTGGTGCGGGTGTCCACCTCCACCTCGCGGATGACGCCGTTGACGGTGAGGGAGACCGTCGCGTGGTTGGGCCCCGTTCCCGCCGGCAGTGGCGCGGGCTGGGCCTCGGCGCCGCCGGGAAGGGAGGAGGCGACCGCCGCGGCGGCCCCGGCGAGGATCACCTCGCGCCGGTTGATATCGAGATCGGGGGAGCTCGCCATGGGTGCCTGATCCTCCTTCGGGCGGGTGCCTGTGGCTGATGGAATCGGACGGGGCACGGCCCAAGCGTGGCCGTTGTCTCAGGATGCGCATGGATGGGGCCGGCCGGCCAGAGGTCGCCAGCCGAACCGGCGTCCAACGCGACCGCGCACGTGCGGTTCCGCACTGCGGGATCACGGAAACGTCAGGCGGTCAGTGAAGAGCGGTCTGCTGGCGTCCATCACCCGGCCGCGCGAGGCCGGACCAAGGCGACGATGCCGGGCGCAGGGAGCCTGCGGGCAACGGTCTTATGGCCCCCGTCGCCTCCGGCGCCGGAACCTCTCAGTGCCCCCCGCCGCCTCCGGCGCCGGGTTTGGGCCGCTTCATCAAAGGCGCGGCGAGCACGAGGGCCACGAACAGGAAGGTGAGCAGATAGAACACGTCAGAGAAGGCCATCACCAGCGCCTGCTGGCGCACGATGGCCGCCATCTGCTTCAGCGCCGCGGCTGAGGCATCCGAGCCGAGCTTGGCGAAGCCGGCGGTGATGGTGTCGAGCCGCTCCACGGCCGCCGCGCTCGCCCATTCCACATGCTCGTGCAGGCGGGCGAGGTGCAGGTCCCACCGGTTGTTCAGCACCGTGTTGATGAGCGCGAGCCCCACCGCGCCGCCGAGGTTGCGCATGAGATTGAACAGGCCTGATGCGTTCTTCATCTGCGCGGGCGGCATGGTGCCCAGCGAGATGTTGTTGATGGGGATCATCGCGATCATCAGCCCGACGCCGCGCAGGATCTGGGGGACGAACAGCTCCCAGAAATCCCAGTCCTTGGTGATGTAGGTCACCCACCACGTGCCCACCGCGAAGGCGGCGAAGCCGGCGCCCATCATGATGCGCGGATCCATCTTGGTCATCAGCCGCCCGGCGATGGGCGCGGTGAGGAACATGGCGATGCCGGTAACGAACATGGTCTCGCCGATCTGCAGCGCCGAGTAGCCGCGCACCCGCCCGAGGAAGACGGGATAGAGATAGGTGAGCCCGTACAGCCCGATGCCCATGATGAAGCTGAAGGCCGAGCCGATGGAGAAATTGCGGTTCTCGAAGGCGCGCAGATCCACCACCGGATGGTCGGTGGAGAAGACGCGGGCAAAGAAGGCGAGGGACGACACGCCGCACACGATGGCGAAGGCGACGATGTACTGGTCCTCGAACCAGTCGTTGGTGGGCCCCTCCTCCAGCACGAATTCGAGGCTGCCGAGGAAGCCCGCCATGAACAGGAGGCCCCACCAGTCGAACTTGTCGAGCAGCGCGAAATCCGGCTCGTCGAAGTCGATCAGCGTCACCGCCGCCAGCACCACGAAGATGCCGGGGATGACGTTGATGAGGAACAGCCAGTGCCAGGAGAACAGGTCGGTGAGATAGCCGCCCACGGTCGGGCCGATGGTGGGCGCCAGCGTCGCCACGAGGCCGATCATGGGCGCCACGATGGGCTGCTTCTCGCGCGGGAACACCGAATAGGCGGCGGCGAAGACGGTGGGGATCATGCCGCCGCCGAGGAAGCCCTGCAGCGCGCGGTAGACGATCATTTCATTGATTGAGGAGGCGGTCGCGCACATGAAGCTCATGAGCGTGAAGCCCGCCGCCGAGGCCGCGAACAGCCAGCGCGTGGACAGCGCCCGGGACAGGAAGCCCGAGAGCGGGATCATCACCACCTCGGCGATGAGGTAGCTGGTCTGCACCCAGGAGATTTCATCCGACGACGCGGCAAGGCCGGCCTGGATCTCGGCGAGGGAGGCGGAGACGATCTGGATGTCCAGGATCGCCATGAACATGCCGAACACCATGCACAGGAAGGCGAACATGCGCCGCCCGTCCACATGCGCGGCGGGGGCGGCCGGAGGGGCGCCAGAACCGGCGCCGGCGCCGGCCGCGGATGGCTTCAGGGTCAGGGTGTCGGCCATGGCCGCCTCCTGTCGAGGCTCAGGATGCGCGCGTCAGGACGCGGGCGAGGGGGTGGGCGCGGCGGCGGTGGAGGTGGCGGGCGTGGACTTGGTGTCCACCGTCGCCGTCACCGACATGCCGGGGCGCAGCTCGCGCTTGGCGAGCACGCGGGGATCGATGGCGATGCGCACGGGAATGCGCTGCACGATCTTGGTGAAGTTGCCGGTGGCGTTCTCCGGCGGCAGCAGGCTGAACACGGAGCCCGAGGCCGGCGACACGCTCACCACCTTGCCGGTGAAATCGTGGTCCGGATAGGCGTCCACATAGACGTCCACATTCTGGCCGGGCTTCAGGCGACCGAGCTGGGTCTCCTTGAAGTTGGCATCCACATAGACGCCCTCAAGCGGCACCACGGCGACGAGGCGCGTGCCGGTCTGCACCAGTTGCCCGACCTGAACGGCGCGGTTGCCCACCACGCCGTCGATGGGCGCGCGCACCACGGTGAAATCGAGGTCGCGCTTGGCCTGATCACGGGCGGTCTTCAGCTCGTCGAGCACGTGCGCCGCCTCGGTGCGCTGGGCGGCGAGCACCACCACCTGCGCCTCGGCGGAGGCGATGGCAGCCTTGGCGGCCTCGACGCTGGCGGCGGTCTTGTCCTTGTCGGCGCGGGCATTGTCGAGGGTGGAGCGGCTGGCGAAATCGGAGCGGGCGAGCTTGTCCTGCCGGTCGAATTCCGCCTGCGCGCGCTTCTGGTCGGCCTCGGCGGAGGTGAGCTGCGCCTTCATCTGGTCCACGGTGGCGCGGGCCGCCGTCTCCTGCTGGTCGAAGCGGGAGAGCGTCGCCTGCTGGGTGGCGATCTTGTTCTCCGCCGACTGGAGGGCGAGGCGATAGTCGCCGTCATCGATGCGGGCGATCACGTCGCCGGCCTTGACCCACTGATTGGCGTCCACGTCCACGCTCTTCACGTAGCCGCCGACCTTGGCCGCGATCACCGAGGTGTCGGCCGCAACATAGGCGTCGTCCGTCGAGACCTGGAAGCGGCCGACCTGCCACCAGTGGATGCCGAAATAACCGCCGGCCGCGACCACGACCGCCAGCACCGCACCGAAGATGAGGGGCTTGCGCGAGCGCGGCTTCGAGCCCGCCTTGGCGGGCGCCGGAGCCTCGGCTTCCACCGCCGGAGCGGCGGGAGGGGTCTCCTCCCGCCGCGCCTTGAGCACGGTCACGCCGGCCGCGGGGGCTTCGGCTTGCGCATCCGGCTGCGGTTCGGGGTTAAGGGCAAGCGCTGCCGCCTCTTTCCTGTTGATCTGAGCCACCTTGGTCTCTCCCGGCCAGCTGGGGCCTGACTGAACGGTTTAGTCAAAATCTGCAGCCACTATATTGAACTGAACGGTTTAGTCAATTACTTTGACAAAATGCTGGAAGGGTTCCATGCAGGAGACCGCCGAAGGAGGGCGGACATGAACGAGGCACTCGAACGTGCGAAGGCGGCGGACACCCCCTCCCCCGCCGAGCAGGATCTGGAGGCGAAGAAGCGTCTCGACATCATCGACGGCGCCCGCCGCGTCTTCTTCCACAAGGGTTTCGACGGCGCCAGCATGGACGAGATCGCCCGCGCCGCGTCGGTCTCCAAGGCCACCATCTACGTCTATTTCCAGAGCAAGGCGGATCTGTTCCGCGCGCTGGTGGAGGCCGACCGCCGACAGTCCGCCGAGCGCCTGTTCGAGTTCGACGAGGCGAATGCGGACGTCGAGAGCCTTCTGAAGCGCATCGGCGTCACGTTCATGAGCATGATGATCCGGCCGAACCACATCCGGCTCGTGCGCATGGTGTTCGGCGTGGCGGAAAAGTTTCCGGCCATCGGCCAGACCTTCTTCGAGACCGGCCCCTGCTATGGCGGCCGCCGCCTCGCCGAACTGCTGCAGCGGCAGGTGGAACTGGGCCGGCTCGACGTGGACGACTGCCAGGCCGCCGCCTTCGAGTTCTTCAACCTGTGCCAGGGCAATCAGGTGAAGGGGCTGATGTTCGGCGTGTCCGAAGGGCCGACGCCCGAGGACATCGAACGGACGGTCGGCCGCGCGGTGCGGGTGTTCCTTGCCGCCTACGGGCCGAAGGACAAGCCCGCCGGCTGAAGCGGGTTGGCGCGGCACGCCCTTCCCCCTATTCCCGACGCCGGGCATCCCCGGAGGCATGGGACATGGCAGGCGGCACGCACCGGCAGAACCGGGTGACACCCTTCGGCGCGATCGAGGCGGTGCCCGAACGCGGCCTGCTCATGGGCAACCGGGGCAACCTGCGCCGGCCGGACGGCACGCAGAAGCTCTGGCACGCGCGCGGCTGGGTCTGCTGCGTCACGTCCTTCCGCGGCCGGCGGATCGATCTCGATGATCCGCGCTGCTACACGCCGCTCTTCTTCATGGACGAGGCAGTGGCCCTTGCCGCCGGCCACCGGCCGTGCGGGGAATGCCGGCACGCGGACTATCAGGCCTTCAAGCAGGCTTGGCGGCGCGCCTTCGCCATGCCCGAAAGCGCGCCCCTGACCGCCGGCGCCATGGACACGGCGCTGCACGCGGCCCGCATCGCGCGCGGACGCAAGGTGACCTTCCGCGCCGCCCTGCGCGACCTTCCGGCCGGCACGTTCGTGGCGCTGGATGACCGGCCGGGCGAGGCCTTCCTAGTCGATCACGGCGCGCTCCACCACTGGAGCCACGCGGGCTACGGACCGCCCGTCGCGATGCCGGGGACAGACGCCACCGTGCTCACGCCCCGGCCCACGGTGGAGGTGCTGCGGGCCGGCTACAGGCCCCAGATGGCGGCGCGGGGATAGGATCGGCGCCATCGGCGGCCGACCCCTGGAGCCGTCCCGCCGCCTCCTCACTCCGCCGCGGCGGAGAGATGCTTGAGCGGCTGCTCCACGTCGCGCACCAGGCTCTCGCGGGAGATTTCCGAGAGGTTGCGGGCACCCGTGAGCGTCATCGCCACGCGCATCTCCTTGGCGAACAGATCGAGGAGGTTTTCGACGCCCTTCTGGCCGTGGGTCGCCAGCGCATAGATGAAGGCGCGGCCCAAGAGCACGCCGTCCGCCCCCTGCGCCACCATGCGCACCACATCGAGACCCGAGCGGATGCCGGAATCGGCGAGGATGGCGAGGCGTCCCTTCACCTTGTCGG
>JAYSCE010000142.1:0-9175 GCA_041915035.1 Xanthobacter sp. | reverse complement strand
CTCGCCGGTGGGGTGATCGTCGGCGCCCTGGGCGCGGATTCGGTCGTCCTGCTGATGATCGCCGGCCACATGGCCTATGTGCTCGCGACCTTCGGCCTGCCTGAACTGCCGCGGGCCGAGCCCATGCCCTCGCCCCTCACGGGCCGGCGCGCGCGGCTCGGTTTTCTCGCCGGCATCGTCGCTGCGGGACTCGTGCAGGCGAGCCACGCGGTGCTTTACCTCTTCGCCACGGTCCACTGGCGGTCGGAGGGCATCTCGCTGTCGGTCATCGGCATCCTGTGGGCGGTGGGCGTGGCGGCAGAGATGGTGCTGTTCCGCTTGGGCCGGCCGCTGCTGGGGCGTTTCGGTGCCTATGGAATGATCGCCATCGGCGGCGCGGCGGCCGTGGTGCGCTTTGCGGTGATGGCAAGCGATCCGCCCCTTGCCGTCCTGCTGCCGCTGCAGATGCTGCATGCCCTGACCTTCGCGGCCACCTATCTCGCCATGGTCGATCTCGTGGCCCGCGGCGTGAGCGAGCATCGATCAGGGACGGGCCAGACCACCGCGGCCTGGACCTCGAGCCTGATGTCGTCGGCAGCGAACGTGGCGGCCGGGCCGCTCTGGGCGGCGTTCGGTCCGCTGGCCTTCCTGGCGGGCTGCGCGCTGGGACTGGCGGGTGCGGGCGTGGCCCTCCTCGCCGGACGGATTCAGCCCCAGAGCAGGGGCTCGGGCGGGGAAACGACAGCGCCCTCGTAGTGGAGGCCGGGGAGGCGGTCGCGGGCGAGAAGCAACGGCCCGTCGAGATCGACCCATTTGGCGCGTTGGGCCAACAGCAGGGCAGGGGCCATGGCCAGCGACGACGCCAGCATGCAGCCCACCATGACACCGAATCCGAGGCCATGCGCCGCCTCTGCCAATGCCAGCGCCTCGGTGAGGCCGCCCGCCTTGTCGAGCTTCACGTTGATCGCGTCGTAGCGCGTGCGAAGATCCGCGAGCCCGGCCCGGTCGTGGACGCTCTCGTCGGCGCACACCGGCACCGGCCGGTCGATCCGGGCGAGGCGGCGGTCGTCGTCGGCCGGAAGCGGCTGCTCGATGAGTTCGACGCCGGCAGCGGCGCAGGCCTCGAACAATGCGGGCAGGTCTGCCGCATTCCAGCCCTCGTTGGCATCGACGATCAGCCTCTTGTCCGGCGCGGCCTCCCGCACGGCCGCGAGACGTTCACGATCACCCGGCGCTCCGAGCTTCAGCTTGAGCAGTGGGCGGTCCGTGGCTGCGGCGGCGGCGCTGGCCATGGCCTCGGCCGTGCCGAGGCTCAGGGTATAGGCCGTGACCACAGGCCGCAGGGGCGGCAGGCCGGCCAACTCGGCGCAGCCCATGCCGGAGGATTTCGCCTCGAGGTCCCACAGGGCGCAGTCGACGGCATTGCGGGCGGCGCCGGCGGGCAGGCGGTGCTGCAGCGCTTCCCGGCTCAGGCCCGCTTCAATTTCGGGCGCGAGCTGCCCGATGGCTGCGACCACCCCCTCCACGCTTTCGCCGTAGCGGGCATAGGGCACGCATTCGCCACGGCCGGTGATGCCGCCCGCGGTGATGCGCACCTCCACCACCACCGCCTCGGTCTTCGAGCCGCGGGCAATGGTGAAGGTTCCGGCGATGGGAAAGCACTCGACGCTCAGGGACAGTTCGGCCATGGGTTAAGCTTAATAGCCGATTCCGCGCCGCCCATCGCCGGGCACGTGACGATGGTGGCGCAGTGTGTCCTGGCTGATCTCGACGCCGCCGCCGCATCTCTGTATGGCTAGATTGCGTTGGGGCCTCAGGGGCTTTGACGCAGCTGGCGAGGCCTTGCGAACCCGCCGGAGCAAGCGGGGCGTCGGTTCGGGCCGCGGCGGCTGTCGCGGCAGGGCGTCGGGTCGGTCAGGCCCGGAGCCCGTTTGAAGTTGAGACCAGCCGGCGCGACGCGCCGGTCGCCGTTGGAGACGCCGCGTTGCCGCACGCCTCGTTGATTTCCGTGCACAGCCAGGACGACCGCCTGACCGTGGCCGGTCGCGGTGCGTGGACGTCGGAATATGCCGACGAACTGGAAGCGGCGGTCAACGACACCGCCCATACCTATGCCAAGCCCAAGGATGTCGAGATCGACCTCGCCTCCGTGGAGCGCATGGACACCTTCGGCGCCCTGCTGCTGGAGCGGCTGCGTCGCGCCTGGTCCGGCGCCGGCATCGAGCCGAAGGTTGTCGGCCTGGCGCCGCGCTACAAGGTGCTGCTGGAAGAGCTTGCCCGCATGGGCCACGAGCCCGTGCCGCCCAAGCGCCGGCACGAAGGCATTCTGGAGCGCTTCGGCCACGAGGTGGTCAACGCCGCGAAGGACGCGCTGTCGCTGCTGAACTTCATCGGCGCGACCGTGGCTGCCATGCTGCGCGTGGTGGCGCGCCCGCGCAGCTTCCGCTTCACTTCAATGGTGAACCAGATCGACCGCGTGGGCTTCCGCGCCGTGCCGATCATCCTGCTCATCACGTTCCTGATCGGCTGCATCCTGGCCCAGCAGGGCATCTTCAATTTCCGCCGCTTCGGCGCCGACATCTATGTCGTGGACATGGTGGGCGTGCTGGTGCTCCGCGAGCTCGGCGTGCTCATCGTCTCCATCATGATCGCCGGCCGTTCGGGCAGCGCTTACACGGCGGAGCTCGGCTCCATGCGCATGCGCGAGGAGATCGATGCGCTCCGCGTCATGGGCTTCGATCCTATCGAGGTGCTGGTGGTGCCGCGCATCCTGGCGCTCATCATCGCCCTGCCGCTGCTGACCTTCATCGGCTCCATGTCGGCCATTTTCGGTGCCGGGCTGGTGTCCTGGGGCTATGGCGGCATCACACCCGACGTGTTCCTCGACCGGCTGAAGCTCGCCATCGACCTCGATCAGTTCAAGGTCGGCATGTACAAGGCGCCCTTCATGGCCGCGACCATCGGCCTCGTCGCCTGCATGGAAGGCCTGAGGGTGGGCGGCAGCGCCGAATCCCTCGGCGAGCACACCACCGCCTCGGTGGTGAAGGCCATCTTCCTCGTGATCGTCATGGACGGCGTGTTCGCCATGTTCTTCGCCGCGATCGACATGTGAGCGGCCATGGACGCGCAGACCTCCCCTTCCACACTCCAGACCAGCGGCCGGGAAGCCATCATCCGGGTGCGCGACATCGTCGTCGGTTTCGGCGACAGGGTGGTGCTGAACCACCTCAATCTCGATGTCTATCGCGGCGAGATCCTGGGCTTCGTCGGCACGTCGGGCGGCGGCAAGTCCGTGCTGACCCGCACCATCCTCGGACTTGTGCCGAAGACATCGGGCACGGTGGAGGTGTTCGGACAGAACCTCGACGACCTCTCCGAGCGCGAGCGCTCGGCGCTGGAGCGGCGCTGGGGCGTGCTGTTCCAGCAGGGCGCGCTGTTCTCCTCGCTCACGGTGAAGCAGAACATCCAGTTCCCGCTCCGGGAAAACCTCAAGCTGTCCCAGCGGCTTCTGGATGAGATCGCCTTCACCAAGATCGAGATGGTCGGCCTGAAATGTGATGTGGCCGAAAAGTTACCCTCTGAGCTTTCCGGCGGCATGATAAAACGCGCCGCGCTGGCCCGTTCGCTGGCGCTCGATCCTGAAATCCTCTTTCTCGACGAGCCTACATCGGGCCTCGATCCCATCGGTGCGGGCGACTTCGACGAACTGATCCGCACGCTGCAACAGACTTTGGGGCTTACGGTTTTCATGGTAACCCACGATCTCGACAGCCTTCACACGGTGTGCGACCGGATCGCGGCACTGGCCGACGGCAAGGTGATCGCGGCGGGAACGATCGAGGACATGATGGCGGAACAGCACCCTTGGCTGCGGGCCTATTTCCACGGCACGCGGGCACGGGCGGTTCAAAACGTGCGCCGCATTGGCGGCGCGACAGGACAAGGAGCAGGCCGGTAAAGCGGGGCAGGCTGCAACGGAACCGGGATGAGGCATGGAAACACGGGCCAACTACACCATCATCGGAGCCTTCACGATGGCCGTCATCGCGGCCGCGTTCGGCTTCGTGTACTGGTTCGCCGGGCCGCACGATTCCACGGCCCGCAAGGTCTATGAGATCGTCTTCGACGGCTCGGTGGCCGGTCTGCGCCAGGGCAACTCGGTGCTGTTCAACGGTATTCCCGTGGGCCAGGTGACGAGCCTCGGCCTTGTGCCGGGCCAGCCGGGGCAGGTGCTCGTCCACATCGGCATCGACAACAAGGTTCCGGTGCTCTCCGACGCGCGCGCCGGGCTGGAGTCGCAGGGCCTCACCGGCATCATCGCGGTGTCCATCCGCGGCGGAAAGCCGGACGCGCCGCCGCTTCCGCCCGGCCCCAATGGCATTCCCCGCATCTCCGCGGATGGTGGCGCAGGCATGTCCGGCCTCATCAACACGGCTCAGGGCGTCGCCAAGAAGATCGAGATAGTGCTCGACTCGATCAACCCGGACGAGATCAAGAACATCATCCGCAACATCGACACCTTCTCCCAGGCCGTCGCCTCCAAGTCGGACGACGTGGCGAGCGTGATCGAGCAGGCGAACGTGCTCGTGAAACAGCTCAACGGCGTGGCACAGCGGGTCGACGAGGTGGTTGCGAACCTGAAGACCGCGACCGAGGACAAGAACGGCCTGCTGAACCAGGCCACCGAGGCGGCCACCTCCGTGCGCAAGCTGGCCGATAATCTGGACCAGAGGACTGCGCTCCTCACCAACGAGATCAGCCGCTTCACCGGTCCCGGCCTCAAGCAATTCGAGGCGCTGGCGACCGACGGCCGCCGCACCCTGGGCGAGATCGACCGCGTGCTCAGGGGCATCGAGCGCAACCCCCAGCAATTCATCCTGGGCGGCGGTACCTCCATTCCGAAATACGGGCGATGAGCCGATCATGAGCGACGTTCCCGCCCCCCGGACCCGTATGCTGACCCGTGCCGCTTCCCCGATGCGCCGCCTGCTCGGCGCGTTCCTGTTTGTCGGCGCCGCCCTCTCCCTCGCCGCCTGCGGCTCGACCCCGACGCCGACCTACAATCTCTCCGCGCCCGGAGGCTTCACGGCCGGCGGCGCCGGTAACGGACAGCTCGTGGTGGTGGCGCCGACGGCGCTCGCGGTGCTCAACACCGACAAGATCATGGTGGAGCCCGGCGCAGGGCAGGTGGCCTATCTGGCCGATGCGCAGTGGAGCGACAATCTCCCGGCGCTGCTGCACGCCCGCACGATCCAGGCGTTCGAGAATGCCAGCAAGCTGCGCCGCGTCGCCCGCCCCGGCGACGGGGTGAACGCTGACTACACGTTGGTGACGGACATCCGCACCTTCGCGTTGCGCATTACCGATCAGGGACCCGTGGCGGTGGTGGAGATCTCCGCCAAGCTCATCGGCACCCAGAGCGGCCGCATCCTGGCCGCGCAGGTGTTCCGCGCCGCTGTGCCGGCCTCCTCCTCCGCCGGCCCCGCCGCAACCGCCGCCCTCGATCAGGCGCAGGAGCAGGTGCTGGTGCAGATGGTGCGCTGGGCGTCCGCAAAGTTCTGACCGGCGGCCTGCACCGCCCGCCGGTTCAGGCGAGCCGGTCGGCCAGCAGGAACTGAAGCGCCCGGTCCAGCCGGATGTGCGGGATTGGGCCCTCGCCGATGCCTGCGGGCGGCCGGAAGCGCAGGAAACGGAAATCCACGTCCCCCTGACCATCGCCTGCCCCGGACGAGGCGAGCCCCCGGAATCCCGCGCCCGACGGATCGAACAGAGCATCGGGGTCGGCGGGCAGTTCGCCCGGAAACACCGCCACCTCCTCCTCGCCGTCGAAAACGTGGCCGCCGGCCTCCTGGCCCACCTCGGGCGTGCCGACGATGGCGTCCAGCTCATGTCCGCCCCGCCGCACGCGGGCCTCGCGGGTGGCGCGGATGGCGGCGAGGGCCACCACGTCGAGGGTCGCGCCACGGTCCTGCGCCCGCTCACGCGCCCGCTCCACCAAGCGGCCGAGCACCGCCTCCAGCCGGTCATGGCTTGCGCGATGCAGGTGGTCGGCCTTGGTCGCGGCGAACAACACCTTCTCGATGCGCGGTCGGAAAAGGGTACTCACCAGACTGTTCCGCCCGGTGCGGAAGGCGGCGAGGATGCCGTCCAGTGCCCGCTCGAGATCGGCGAGGGCGGCGGGCCCAGCATTCAAGGCCGACAGCGTGTCGACCAGCACGATCTGCCGATCAAGCCGGGCGAAGTGGTTGCGGAAGAAGGGCCGAACTACGGCGTGCTTATAGGCCTCGAAGCGCCGCTCCATCATCCCGCCCAGCGTATCGGCGCGGGAAGGCGCGTCCTCCACGTCCAGCGGGGCGAAGGTGAGAGCAGGGGAGCCTTCGAGGTCACCGGGCATGAGGAAGCGGCCGGGGGGCAGCAGGCTCATGGCCAGTCGCTCGCTGCGACAGGCGGCGAGATAGGCGGTGAAGCGCGCCGCCACCTCCCGCGCCCGCGCCTCGTCGGCCGGTCCACTTGCAGGGGCGTCGGCTACCGCCGCCAGGAAGGGCGCCGCGACCTCGGCCCTCGCCTGCGCCCGTGCAAGGGCAAGGCTCTGACGGGCGAAGTCGGCGTACGACATGTTCAGAAGCGGCAGGTCGAGCAGCCACTCGCCGGGATAATCCACGATGTCCAGCGTGAGCGTCTTCAGGCTGCCGCGACGCGTGGCGTAGCGGATGGCGAGGCGCAGCTCGCTGACGCGGGTGGTGGAGGACGGCCAGCGCCGCTCCGCCCCCAGCATCTCCATATGGGCCTCATAGGCGAACCGGGGCACCGCGTCGTCCGGCTGGGGCTGCAGCTCGGCGCGGGCGATGCGGCCGGACTGGTAGGGCTCGAACACCGGCATCCGGGCACCCTTGGTGAGGGCGTGGATGAGGGCCGTGGTGAAGATCGTTTTTCCCGCTCGCGACAGACCTGTCACGCCAAGGCGCAGGGTGGGATGGGCGATGCCCTCCACCCGATCCGCCAGGGCCTGAAGCGCGATGCGCGCATCGTCCACGGCGTCCGTGAAGAACGCCATCGTCAGTCGTTTCCGCCGAGGTCGCGCGGGGTGACGAAGCGGTCGAGGCGGCCAATGCCGGGCGCGGTGGCGCTCCACTCGTCCACGGGAAGATCGATGACGGCGAGGCCGCCGGTGGGGAATTTCTCTGCCATGCTGGCAAGATGGGGCGCCGGACCGGAAGCCACAAGCAGCTCGGCAAGGTCTTCGAGGCCGGGATTGTGGCCCACCACCATCACGCTGTGCGCGTCCTTCGGCTGCTCGCGCAGCACGGTCATGAGGCGGGCGGCGGAGGCGTCGTAGACGCGGGGCTCGCTCGCCACCATCTTCGGCGGGGGCAGGCGGGCGGCCACGAGGTCCCACGTCTCGCGTGTACGGCGGGCGGGAGATACC
Organism: Xanthobacter sp.; assembly: GCA_041915035.1. Classification (GTDB taxonomy): domain Bacteria; phylum Pseudomonadota; class Alphaproteobacteria; order Rhizobiales; family Xanthobacteraceae; genus Xanthobacter. The sequence continues at coordinate 1,770 of JAYSCE010000142.1, read as the reverse complement.
AGGATGCGATCGGCGAGCAGATGCTCCTGAGCGATATAAGCACCGATGCGGGGCGCTGCGTTCCGGCCGCGGGCTGCAAGGGGGCGTTCCGGATCGGCGATGCCGTCCGGCCAGTCCGATTTCGCATGGCGCAGCAGTATGAGACGGCGCATGGTTACTAACCGATCAACGAAATGCGGCTCCTTATGACGCACCCGGCCTGTGCAGCGCAACGCCCGCTGCCGCGCCGCAGCGTCACGCCCCCCGGGGCAAGAGCCGGCCAAACGCCATTAGAGCGCCGCAAATAAACGCTTTCTCAAGCTGGCGGCGTCAGCATTCCCCATCTCTTATTGGACCAATTCATGAGCCAGACGTCTGCGCATCGGCCCCCCGCGCAGGATGCAACGGTGCCCGAGCGCTCCGCCGCCGGTCCCAAGCGGATCATCGACTGCGACGTCTGCGTTGTCGGCGGCGATGTTGCCGGCCTCGTTCTGGCGGCGGACCTCGCCCGGCGCGGGCGCGACGTGGTGCTGCTGGCCATGGCCGGTCCGTCGGCGGCCGCCCCCTCCTGGCCGCTCGACAGCGTCATCGCTCCCGGCTTTCCGCTCCCCACCCTCGAGCTTTCCAGCCGGGTCGGCCGCGACGATGCGCAGGAACTGCTCATCCTCTCCGCCCAGGCGGCGGAGGCGGGGCTTGCGCTTGCCGAGCGTCTCGGCGTCGAGATCGGCCCGCGGGGCCGCCTCGCCGTGGCCCGGCCCCATGCGGCCGACGCGCTTTATCGCGAGCATGAGCTGCGTCAGGAATTGGCGCCCGATACCACCGTCTTCGTCGGCGCGGAGGACCTGGCCGCAGTGCTGGGTAGGGAGACAGTTGCCGCCGGCCTCGGCGTCGTGCCGGCCGAGCGGGTGCGCACCGCCTCCCTCGCCGCGGCCCTCGACGAGGCCGCGCGGACGTCCGGCGTTCGCATCGTGAACGTCGAGGGCGCCCTTTCGGTCGATCTGAAGGGCGTCCGCAAGTATATCGATATGGCAAACCAGCGGGTTCGCGCCTTTCAGGTCGCTGTTTGCGGACCGGCGGCCTTTGCCCGGCTCGGCGCGGGCGTGGCACGGCTGCCGCGCGCGCCGTGGGTTTCGGGCGGCTTCCGCCTCCCGGGAAGCAATGTGCCTTATGCCGGCCTCGTCGAGGAGTTCGGCCTCACCGGCCTCGCCTACCATTTCGACGGGGACCGGCTGGCGCTCGCCGCGCAGTCCGCCCTGCCGGCATTGACCCGCGTCGGCGCCGCGCGCGTCCTGCGGCGTCACGCGGCCGAGGTTTATCCGGTCGGTTCCGGGCTGGTGGAAGGCGCGCGGCGCTGTGCCCTGCCAGAGACCGGCGGCATGCCGTTGCTGCACGAGGGGGACCGCGGCGTCTGGTATGCGCTTTCGCCCGGCGCCGGATCTCTGGGGCTTGATTTCCTGGCCGCGCGATTGATTTCCGGCGCCATCGCCGACCGGGACGACCGGATTTCACTGCTCCAGCCCTTCGCATCGGGCGGCCTCTCGGGATGGGCGGGGCGTGCGGCGCGCTTCGCGGCCTTCTGGCATGTGCGGCTCGCGGCTCGCCTCCACATGGAGAAGAGCCCGCCCGCTCCGGTGCTGCCGGACGAGCCGATCCTACCCGCCCCGCTTCCAGCACCGGCAGCGGCCGGCGCCCTGGCGCGGCGCAGCGTTGCCTCGGCCGCCTCGGCCTCCCGCCATGCGGCACGGGCCGCGCTTCATGCCGCCTCCGGCTGGGCGTCCGGCGTTGCCGAGC
>JAYSCE010000141.1:0-9199 GCA_041915035.1 Xanthobacter sp. | reverse complement strand
GTCGGCCAGCGCCCGGAGCGCGGTGAGGGGCTGGTTCAGCTCGTGGGTCACGCCGGCCGCCAACTGGCCGAGGGTCGCCATCTTGCCGGCCTGCACCAGCTCGTCCTGCGCGGCGCGCAGCTCGGTTTCGGCGCGGCGCCGCTCCTCGATCTCGGCGGCGAGGCGGGTATTGGCGGCGGAGAGGTCGGCGGTGCGCTCCGCCACCTTGCCCTCCAGCTCGCGATGGGCGGCGGCCAGCGCCGCCTGCGCGGCGAGGCTTTCGCGGGCGCGCCTGAGATGCTGGCGCCAATAGAGGCCGACGAGGCCGAGGATGACCAGCGCCAGCGTCATGCCGATGCGCGCGGAGCGGCCCGCGAGCACCACGGGCGCGGCATCGGTGAACAGCAGCAGGCGCCAGTCGTAGGTGGCGAGGTCCTTCTCGTCGCGGAGGACGAGGCCGGCTGGGCTGATGTCCGAGCCCGAGAGCACCTTCAGGCCGCCTTCGTCCTCGCCTTTCCCCATGCGCAGCAAGGGATAGGCCTTGTGGCCGTACTGGCGGGTCTTGGCGATTTCGGCGGCGGCGGTGGCGTCGACGGGCCGAAGCGCGCGGAACTTGAACTTCGGGTCCGAGGCGAGGAAGACGATGCCGTGCTCGTCCGCCACCAGCACGGTATCGGCCGCCTCGTGCCAGACGGCCTCCAGCGGATCGAGATTGACCTTGGTCGCCACCACGCCCGCGACCTTGCCCTCCACCATTACCGGCGCGCTGATAAAATAGCCGGGCACGCCGGTGAGCGTGCCCACCGCGTAGAAGCGGCCGGTGCCGCCCGCCATGGCCTCGGTATAATAGGGCCGGTAGCTGAAATCGGTGCCCACGTAAGTCTCAGGCGTATTCCAATTAGAGGCGGCGATGGTCATGCCGCCCGGCGCCAGCAGATAGAGCACGGTGCCGCCCGCGGCGCGGTTCAGCGTTTCGAGATAGGCATTTACCCTTGCCATCTGCTCGGTATCCGAGGGGGTGGCAAGGAGGCGCTTCACGTTTTCATCGAGGGCGGCGGCGGCGGGCAGGTAGCCGAACCGCTCGATGGCGCCTTCGAGGCTCTGGGCATAGATTTCCGCCCGGTGGCGCGCATCCGAGGCGAGGCGCTCGCCCACCTGGGCTTCGGCCATCTCTCCGGCTTCCAGAACGGCGAAAACCGCAGCCGCCGCCAGCACGGCGGACAGCACAGCGCCGAGGGCCGTGATGCGGTTTGCTCGCATGGAAATCGCACGTCCTCAAGGCGGTGAGGCCGGGCCTTGCGTGGCCCGGCCATGTCGCGGGGATGCTGGTCCGCCCTCAGTCGGTGGTCAAGCCTTTGACCTCGACCTCCTCGAAGCGGTGCTGCTCGGCGGTGACGAGCGCGGACAATTCCCTTTTCAGCTCGTTGAAGGCGGTGGAGGCGGAATCCCGCGGGCGCGGCAGCTCCACCCTGATGTCCCGCTTGATGGTGCCCGGTCGATAGGTGAGCACGACGATGCGGTCCGCCAGATAGATGGACTCCTCGATGGAGTGGGTGACGAACACGATGGTCTTGCCCGTCGCCGACCAGATGCGGATGAGTTCATCCTGCAATGAGCGGCGGGTGAGGGCATCGAGCGCGCCGAACGGCTCGTCCATCAGCATCACCGGGCTGTCGAGGGCCAGAACGCGGGCGATGGCCACGCGCTGGCGCATGCCGCCGGAGAGATCCTTCGGGAAGCGGTCGCGGAATTCCGCGAGCTTCAACATGGCGAGCAGCTCGTTCACCTTGGGCTCGATCTGGGCGCGGCTCATGCCCTTGATCTCGAGGCCGAAGGCGATGTTCTGCGCCACCGTCATCCACGGGAACAGGGCATACTCCTGGAACACCATGCCCCGGTCGGGTCCCGGATCCTTCACCGCGCGGCCGTCCACCGTGATGGTGCCGGTGGTGGGGGCCGAGAAGCCGGCGATGGCGTTCAGCAGGGTGGACTTGCCACAGCCCGAGGGGCCGAGCAGGCACACGAACTCGCCCTGGTTGATGGTGAGGTCGATGTCCTTCAGGGCAACGATCTCACCGCCCGGAATGACGAAGCGCTTGTCCACATCCGAAACCACGATGTGGGGGCTCGCGGCGTGCGCGAGGGCGGCGGGGGCGGGCACGGATGAGAGGGACGTTGCGATGGACATGGCGTTCCTCACGATTCCAGGCCGCGATGCCAGCGCAGCAGATGATTGTTCAGGCGGCTGACGGCGAGATCGATGGCAAGGCCGATGAGGCCGATGGTCAGCATTCCGGCGATGATCTTGTCCGACCAGAAATATTCCCGCGCCTCCAGGATGCGGAAGCCGAGGCCGTCGTTGACGGCGATCATCTCGGCCACGATCACCACGATGAAGGCGGTGCCGATGCCGATGCGCGCGCCCGACAGGATGTAGGGCGTCGCCGCCGGCAGGATCACCCGCCGGAAGATGGTGAGGCGGCTCGCCCCGAGGCTGCGGGCAGCGCGGATATAGATGCTGTCCACGTGCCGCACGCCGGCGATGGTGTTCATCAGCACCGGGAAGAACGCGCCGATGGCGATGAGGAAAACCGCCGGCGCATTGCCGAGGCCGAACCAGAGGATCGACAGCGGGATGTAGGCGATGGGCGGGATGGGCCGCAGCACCTGCATCAGCGGATTGACATAGCGATAGATGGAATCGCTCGTGCCCATGAACAGGCCCAGCGGCAGCGCGAGGCCCGCGCCGACGACGAAGCCCATCACCACCCGCGACAGGCTGGCGAGGGAGTCGTGGATCAACTCGCCGGAGAAGATCCACGCGATCCGGCTTTCCGTCGCCGGGTCGAACGGTTCGAGCGGGGCGAGATAGCTCCACCAGCGCGCCGCGACGGCGGCGGGGGAGGGGAGCACCATGGGGTTCACCCAGCCGGCGGAGCAGGCGATCTGCCAGATGAGGAGCACGCCGACGGGCACGAGCAGCCCCTCGCCGAGCGCCTTGAAGCGCGAGATGTTCATTTGACCGCCCCCTCACTTCACGCCGTTGGACGCCTTGGCGGCATTGAGCAGGTCGAGCTTCACCCAGTCCTCGGCCTTGGCGGGGGCGGACATCTTGCCGACGCCGTACTTGGCCATCACGTCCGTGGTCTTCTGGATGTGGTCCGCGCTCATGTCGAGGGAGTAGGGCGAGTTGGCGAGGGCTTCCTGGAATTCCTCACCCGTGAGCTGGCCCTTGAACACGTCCTGCGTCACGAACTTCTCGGCGGCCTTGGGGTCGTTCATGAAGGTCTTCTGCGCCTTCACGAAGCAGTCCATCAGCTTCTTCGCCGTCTCCGGGTGCTCCTTGTAGAACTTCTCGCTCATCACCAGCGTGCGGATGGGCGAGCCGATGGGCGTGTCGTAGGGCTTCAGCACTTCCACGCCGAAGCCGCGGGCGATGGCCTGCGCGGACTGCGGCTCGGTCTGCATGATGGCGTCCACCTGCTTCTGCAGCAGCGCCTGGTTGAGGTCGGGATAGCCGAGATAGACGATGGTGATGTCCTTGGCCGACATGCCATTCTTGCCCAGCTCGGCGGCCAGCAGCACCTCCTGGATGGAGCCGCGGGTGACGCCCACGCGCTTGCCCTTCATGTCGGCGACCGACTTGATGCCGCTGTCGGGCGTTGCCAGAAGCCGCGCGCCGCCGCTGGCGAAGCCGCCGACGATATAGATGGGTGCGCCGTTGCCACGGCCGGAGATCGCGGCCTCGGAGGCGGTGGCGCCCACATCGAGCTCGCCGGCGAGGATCGCCTGCATCACGTCCGGACCCTTGGGGAAGAGCTTGAGGTCGATATTGATGCCGCAGGTCGGCGCGATCTCCTTCATGTAGGAGACGCCGGCGAAATGAGCGAGCTTGAGGTTGCCCACCCGCACCGTCTCCTGGGCCGAGGCCGCGCCCGCAGCGGCGGCGGAGATCAGGACGGCAGACAGAAGGGTGGCGGTGATGCGGAGTTTTTTGAGCACGGCGCGTCTCCCAGAGGTCCCGGCGTTGGTGCCGGTTCGGATACGCCAGCCTTTGCACTGCGCATGCCACCCATGCGGAGGCTGCGGATCTATGTTAACGTTCAGCAATCATTGAACCTTTTTCCGCCCCCCGCCCGAGGGGCGGCGGATTTCCGCCACCAGGGGCGTCGCGGCGGCGTAATTCCGCCACCGCTGGAGACCCGAGCCGCGGGAGGGCAGGCGTCAGCCGCAGGCCGGCGCGGCTTCGGTCCGCTGGCGGCCGCGCCGCAGCAGCAGGGTAAAGGCGAGGCCCGCAAGGGCGGTGCCGGCGCCGGCCAGCGAGACGGCGGGATAGCCGAGGCCGGCATCGATCACCGCCCCGCCCAGCGCCGCACCCAGCGCATTGCCAAGGTTGAAGGCGCCGATGTTCATGGCCGAGGCGAGGTGCGGCGCCTCCGCCGCCTCGTGCACCACCCGCATCTGCAGCGGCGGCACCAGGGCGAAGCTGGCAATGCCCCAGAGGAAAACGAGCGGCACTGTGGCGAGATGCGAGCGCATGCCGGGGACGAACAGCACCAGCAGCACCGCCACCGCCGTCAGAGAGCCGATGAGCGTGCCGTCCAGCGAGCGGTCGGCGAAGCGCCCGCCCAGCCAGTTGCCCAGCGCCAGACCCAGCCCGTAGACCACCAGCATGGCGGTAACGAAGCCGGAGGCGGCGCCGGTCTCCACCTGCAGGATCGGCGCGATATAGGTGAAGACGGTGAACATGGCGCTGGAGCTGACCACGGTCAGCAGCAGCGCGGCGAGCACCGGGCCGCGCATGAGCACCTTCAGCTCCGAGCGCATGTCGCTCTCGCCTTCCACTTCGAGCGGGGGCAAAGAGAGGCGCACCGCCACCATGGAAACGGCGCCGATGACGGCGATCCCGAAGAAGGCCGCGCGCCAGCCGATAGCCTCGCCTACGAAGGCCGCGAGCGGCACGCCGCCGATGGTCGCGATGGTGAGGCCCGAGAACATGGCGGCGACAGCCCCGGCGCGCTTGTCCGCCGGCACCACGCTCGCCGCCACCACCGCGCCGACGCCGAAGAAGGCACCGTGGTTGAAGGAGGTCACGATGCGGCCGGCGAGCAGCATCCAATAGCCGTCGGCGAAGGCGGAGATGAGGTTGCCGACGGTGAAGATGCCCATGGAGAGCACCAGCAGTCGGCGCCGGGGCATGCTGGAAAAGGCCAGCGTCATGATGGGGGCGGTCACCAGCACGCCGAAGGCATAGGCGCTCACCAGGAGGCCGGCGGCGGGAATGGAGACGCCGAGGTCGGTGGCGATGATCGGCAGCATTCCCATGGGCGAGAACTCTGTGACGCCGATGCCGAAGGCGCCGATGGCGAGCGCCACCAGCGGCAGGTTGATCTTCATGGGAGGAACTCCGGGGCAAATCGTGTTGTCCCGGAATATGGTTGACATTGCAGTGCAGCAATAGAGAGCATCCGAGACCAGCATCTGTGCGCCGGAGTCACGAATGGATCGCCCCGACCGGACCGGAGAGATGGCCGCCTTCCTCAAGGTCGCCTGCGCGGGTAGCCTCTCTGGCGCCGCCCGGGAGCTGGGCCTCACGCCCTCGGCGGTGAGCCGCATCGTGGCCCGGATCGAGGCGCGGCTCGGTGTCCGCCTCATGGTGCGAACCACCCGCCAGTTGCGCCTCACCGAGGAGGGCGAGGCCTATGCCCGTGCCGCCCGGCGCATCCTTGCCGACATCGACGAGACGGAGGCGGCGCTCGCTGACCGGGCCAATCCGCGCGGCCGCATCCGCGTCAGCGCCTCCATGGCCCATGGCCGCCTCGTCATCGTGCCGCTGCTCGGCGAGTTCGTAGCGCGCTATCCGGACATCGAGGTGGAGATGGAGCTGAGCGACGAGATTGCCGACGTGCTCGGTGGACGCGTGGACGTGGCCATCCGCTTCGGCCCCCTGGCCGACAGCCCGCTCACCGCCCGCCGCCTCGGCGAGACGGGACGCAACGTCATCGCCTCCCCGGCCTATCTCGCCCGCCATGGCACGCCCCGGGTGCCGGCAGACCTCGCAAACCACAATTGCCTCGATTTCAGCTTCCGCCGCATCGAGCCGGGCTGGCCTTTCCGGGAGGAGGGGCGCGACTACATGCTGGAGGTGAAGGGCAACATCACCGCCAACAATGGCGAGACGCTGGTGCAGCTCGCGGCGCAGGGCGTGGGCATCACCCGCGTCGGCAATTTCCACATCGACGAAGCCAATGCGCGCGGCGAATTCGCCAGTGGCGCGCTGGTGCCGCTGCTGGAAGCGTTCAACCCGCAGGACCGCGAAAGCATCCATGCGGTGTTCGTGGGCGGCGCCAACACGCCGGCGCGGGTGCGTGTGTTCGTCGATTTCCTGGCCGAGAGGCTCCGGGGCGCGCATCCGGGAGCCTGAGTCGGCCCGCGCGAGCCTCTTGTGCCGCGGGCGGGTTCCGGCTCATCTCGCCGGCTCGGGAGAGGAAGACCCATGTCGGCGACAGAGCAGAAGACCACCGCACGGCAGGACGGCACGCGCCGGCCGCCGGCGCTCAGGCGCAGCTGGCTGTTCGCGCCCGGCGGCGACAGGGGCGCGCTGATGGCGGCCGTCGGCTGCGGAGCGGATGCGCTGATTCAGGAGCTGGAGGACTTCACGCCGCCGGAGCTGCGGGCCGCGGCGCGGGCCATGTCGGCCGAGGTGATGGCGGCATGGCGCGCGGCCGGCATTGTCGCCTGCGTGCGCATCAACCCGCTGGAGGGCGACGGCCTCGCCGACCTCGCGGGCGTGATCGAAGGGCGGCCGGACGCCATCCATCTGCCGAAGATCGCCGAGCCCGCGCAGGTCATCGCGCTCGATGCGGAAATCACTCGCCACGAGGCGCGGCACGGCCTGCCGCCGGGCGCCATCGAGATCGTGCCGAACATCGAGACTGCGCGCGGCATCATGCAGACCTATGCCATCGCCACCGCCAGCCCGCGCGTGACGGCCGTCCTGTGTTCCACCGAGGATCTGGCGGAAGACCTCGACGCGCCGCGCAGCCGGGCGGCGGCGGAACTGGCCTATGCTCGCCAGCGCCTGCATCTGGAAGCACGCGCGGCGAAGGTGCTCTCCATCGACTGCCCCTACACCTTCGCCGACGCGGAAGGCTGCGCCGCCGATGCCCGCACAGGCCGGGCGTTCGGCTACAGCGCCAAGAGCGCGGTGGAGCCCGGTCATATCGCGCTCATCAACGCGGTGATGACCCCCTCCGCCGCGGACATCACCGAGGCGGAGGCGGTCGTCGCCGCCTTCGAGGCCGCCCGTGCCGCCGGACAGGACAGGGCACGGCTCGGAGACCTCCTCATCGAGGTGCCGTTTTATCTTTCGGCGAAGCGCCTTCTGGCCCGCGCGGCGGCGCTGGGGGAAAGCGGTCAGGCGGCCTCTGGGCGTTCCGCCATCCGGTAGCGGTTCCGCCCCTCCGCCTTGGCCTGGTAGAGGGCGACGTCGGCGCGGCGGATGGCGGAGGCCAGGGGTTCGCCGGGCGCGACCAGCGTGCCGCCGAGGCTGGTAGTGATGCACCGCTCCTCCGGCAGCCAGGCGAAGCGCATCTGCTCTGCCCCGGTCTTCAGCAAAGTGGCGATGCGGGCCATGGACTCGGCGTCGGCGGCGGGCAGCAGCAGGCAGAATTCCTCGCCGCCGATGCGCCCGCACACATCCTGCGGACCCGCGCAGGCGGCGAGCAGCGCGCCGAACCGGCGGATCACCTCGTCGCCGGCCGGATGGCCGAACCGGTCGTTGATCGACTTGAAGTGATCGAGGTCGCAGATGAGCAGGCCGGCCCGCGTTCCCGTCGGCGCGGTCTCCACCAGCCGCTCCGCGCGCTCAAGGAAGGCGGTGCGGGTGAGAACTCCCGAAAGGCCGTCCCGCTCCAGCCGGCCGGTGGCCTCGCCGATCACCTCCGTCACGACGAGGGCGAGCAGCGCCACGCCGAGCATGAGAGACAGGATGCTGCCGGCTGTCTGCGAATAGCGGGCGTAGGAACTAAGAAGATAATCGCGGACGCCGTTGTCGGCCCCGTTCAGCGGGATGAGCACGGACTTGGCGGCGAATTGCAGCGCGCAGAGCCCCAGCACGGCGGCGAGCACCAGATCCACCGCCCGCCGCGGCGAATGCCGCAGGACGATGCCGGCGGCGAAGGCCGTCATGGCTGCGAAGGGCAGTTGGTAGGTCACCGCCTGCGCCCAGCCACCACGCGGCAGATCGACCCCCACGAGCGCTGTGAACGCCACCGCCCCGACCGACGCTGCGCCCAGCCACCGGAGGGACGAATCGGGCCGGTAATGGCGCCGCAGCCCCGCCGCGATGAAGAACAGCGCGGCCAGCAACGAACCGAACGAGAGGGTGGAGGCGAGCCGGACGGAAGGGATGTCGCGGGCCAGCGCCTCGACGGTGACGGTTGCGGCCGCGCACACGAACGCCGCGGCACACCAGCGCCCGAGGCGGATGGAGGACCGCCAGCTGGTTCCGAGGAAGGCTGCTGCGAAGGTCAGGCCGATCGCGCAGTTGATGAGCAGCAGGAATGTGGCGTCGGTCATCGCGCTCCCTGGCTGGCCCACGTCATGTCGCCGGCGTGGCGTTGCATAGTTACCACATCTGCCACCGAACCATCATGCCCCGCCCGGCCCGTCCGGCCAGCAGTCCACGTAGGCGGTAACGAAATCAGGCGACATAATCGACGGAGAAGTCTCAGTTATTCAGGCACGGTGCCAAAAAACCCGCCATCTCGATACCGCCAGTTTAGAGATATTCTATATCAATAAGAGCGCCTCCCTGATTGACAAAGCGTGGCCACTCGCCCCCAATCCGGCCTCGTTAGCGGCGATTTGCGGGCCTTTTTCAGCCTTGCGGCAGGCCGCGCTGTAATATGGTAGTCGCGCTGGCGAGGTAGGCAATTCGGGCCATCTGTCGCGATCCTGCTACCGATTGGGGGACTTTGAGATGCTGGACACCGTGTTTCGGACCGCCGCCCGCGGCAGCCGCGGGGACCTTGCCGAAACGCGATCCCTTCTTGCCCGCACTCTTCTGGCCGGCGTAGCCGCCGGTGCGCTGCTCGCCGCGCCCAAGCTCGGCGCCGCCCACGCCCCCGACGTGGCGACCAAGGCGCCCGCCCCGGCCGCGCCGGCGGAAGAGGAGGCTGAGCCCTCCATCGCCCCGCAGCTCGGCTGGCTCGGCGAC
>JAYSCE010000140.1:4995-9206 GCA_041915035.1 Xanthobacter sp. | reverse complement strand
GCCCATCGAGGGCATCGCGCGGCGCCTGTCGGACGGGAAGCCGGGGGAGAGCGGGGCGGGCGAGGTGAGCCTGATCCTCCTGGTGGACGATGCCCATGCGGAGGTGGAGGTCAGTTTGCCCGGCAAATATTCCGTCTCGCCTCAGATCGCCGGGGCGATCAAGGCCATTCCGGGCGTCGTGGCGGTTGAAGCCGCGTGACGGTGCGTCTATCAGACCCTCCGTAAGCGGCGGGTGCGGGCGGCCCCGTCTTACGAGGAGCCTCCCGTGACGACAGACAAGCGCGCCGTCCTGGTGCTGGGCATGCACCGCAGCGGCACATCGGCGCTGACCCGCATCATCAACCTGATGGGCTTTTCCGCCCCGAAGACCCTCATGGCCGCCACCGAGGCCAATGAGGCGGGGTTCTGGGAGAGCGAGGTCTTCATGGACCTCGACGAGCGCATCCTGAAGGCGTGCGGTCACAAATGGTCATCCCGCAAGCGGCTGCAGGAGGACGCCATGGCGGTGGCCCGCCGCACCGGTCTGCTGGACGAGGTGCGCCGCGCGCTGGCCGACGAATATGGCGATGCGCCGGCCATCGTCCTGAAAGACCCCCGGATCTCGCGCCTCATGGCCATCTATGGGCCGGCGTTGAAAGAGGCGGGCTACCGCATCGTGCCGGTTCTGGCGCTGCGCAACCCGGTGGAGGTCGCGGCTTCTCTCACCAAGCGTGACGGCTTCGACCTGGGGAAGGGCCTCGGCATCTGGCTGCGCTACACGCTCGATTCGGAGATCGCGACCCGCGGGATGCCGCGCACCGTTATCTCCTTCGACGGCCTGATGGCCGATTGGCGCGGCACCATGGACCGCGCCGCGCGTCAGCTCGGAGAGGCGTGGCCGCAGCTTTCGCCAGAGAGCCTTGCGGAGATCGACGGCACGCTGAAGCCGGGCCTGCGCCACCATGCGCTGCCGCCACCCTCGCGCACCAACTGGCGGGGGCTGCTCGCCGCGCAAACCTTCGACGCCATGCAGCGTCTCATGGCGGACCCGCAGGACAAGGCCGCGTGCCGCACACTGGACCTCGTGCGGGCGGTGTTCCGCCCGTTCTGACGTCCCTTGTCCGCGTCACGGTGCGGTCGTCACGGTTTCGCGGTATGAAGCCGTAGTCGCGTCGAACGTCGGCGCGCATCGGGGGCAGCATGATTTCTGACCGGGATGTGGCACGCCGTGTTGCCATCGCGTGCATCGTCATCGCGCTGGCGTGGCTCTCCTGGAAGATCTACGACGTCATCCTTCAGGTGTTCGCCGCCTGCCTTGTCTCGCTCGCGCTCCACGCGCTCGCCGAGCCCTTCGCCAAATGGACGCGCTTCCCGGAGCGGTTTGCGGTGATCCCCGTCGGGATTCTCGTCTTCGGCGGGCTCGGGCTCGCGCTCTATCTGTTCGGCTCCACCATCCAGACCCAGGTGACGCAGCTGGTGAACGAGCTGCCCACGGCCTGGACCGCCTTCGAGCAGCGCTTTCACCTCGAGGGGATGAGCGACGATCTTCTGAAGCGCGCGGAAGCGGCGGCGCCGTCCGGCGAGACCGTGCTCTCCTTCGTGCAGGGGTTCACGTCCAACCTGTTCCAGGTGGTGCTGGGCACTTTCCTCGTGGTGGTCGGCGGCATCTATTTCGCCGTCTCCCCGGAAATGTATCGCCGCATGTTCCTGTCCCTGTGGCGACCGTCAGAGCGGCCGGCGGCGGCACGACAGCTTGCCCTGGTCTCGGAGGATCTGCGGCACTTTCTGAAGGCGCAGCTCATCGCCATGGTGGTGGTGGGCGTGCTCACCTTCATCGGCCTCACGGTGGTGGGCGTGCCCTCCTCGCTGGCGCTCGCGTTGTTTGCCGGCCTCGCCGAATTCGTGCCGATGATCGGACCGGTGATGGCCGCCGCCCCGGCGGTTCTGATCGCGCTGACCATGGGCGCTGACACCGGCCTGTGGACGCTGCTCGTCTTCGTCGGCGTTCAGCAGGCGGAGAGCAACATCATCACGCCCTTGCTCCAGCAGCGCATGGTGTCGCTGCCGCCGGCGGTGACGCTGTTCGCGGTGGTGGCGTTCGGCAGCATCTTCGGCGCGCTGGGCGTGGTGCTGGCGACGCCGCTGACGGTGGTCGCCTTCGCGGCCTTCAAGGCCCATAGCGAGCAGGTCGCCGAGGAAGATGCCGCGGCCTGAGGTCGCGCCGCCCGTCCCCGCTCAGTTCGGCAGCACCAGCCGTCCCGCCGCCCGATCGTAGCGCCACATGGCGCCGGCGCAGATGCGCGTGCCGCCTAAGTGGCGCTCCACTCCGTTGTTGGCGGCATGGTCGAAGGCCCCCTTGAGCGCCGCTGCGCCGGCGGGTGTGAGGGACACCTCGGCCGCGGCATAGGCCCGGTAGGTGCGTTCCGCCGCCCCATCTTCCCCCGGCGTGAAGCTCAGGCTCGGCGCCTCGCTGGAGCGGAATGGCAGGCCGGACACGAGCGGCTCGTGGGCGAAGGCGAGCCCGTCGAGGCGCAGGAAGAAGGGCAGGTCGGCCAGGAATTGCGCCTGATCCATGGAATGCACGGCAGCATAGAGGTGCGCCACTTTCATCGGCCCGCTCGCCAGATGGCTCAGCATCCGCTCCTCGGTGAGCGACAGGCCGCTGCCCGGTGCCGGCAACTCGCAGACGAGGCGGGCGAGGGCGGGAGCAAGGTGCGGCAGCGCCTCATGCGGGCGCTCGAGGAAATTGGAGAGCGGCCGCGGTGTCGGCGCGGTGAAGGCCGCCCAGGCCTCGCGGGCGGTCTCCATCTGGAGATGGGTGACGGGCGCGCGCCGCGCCTCGAGGGCGCGCAGGTCCTCAGGCTCCATCACAGCGAGGTAGTGGGAAGCCTGGACGAGGCTGACCCCCATGCGCTCGGGCTCATGGGCGAGATAGTCGAGGATCTGGATCAGCTGGAGCTGGTCGTAGAGATCGTGCTCGAACCACAGCTCCACCTCGCCATAGGCCGAATGCACCTCCATCTGCGCGTCGCGATGGGCGAAATCGGCCCTCACCTCGTCGAACGGGAGACCGAGGGCGGAGGAGAGGAAGTCGGCCCGCACGTCGGACACGTCGTCGAGCAGGGTGGCGGCGGGCACCGGCCCATCATGCAGCATGTCCCGCCAGGGGATGATGTGGCCCCTGATCCCCGCCTCGCGCAGCCGCTCGGCCGCGCTGTCGCCATTGGTCACGATGAGCTTCGGCATGCTGATGCCCTCGGGTTGGCACGCGCTGCGTGGCTTTCCCGCCCGCAGCGGCGTCGTTCATCCCCCCGGCGGTCGTCTGATGCGACCGTCAGCCCCAGCTTCACCCGCGACCGCGATAGGGCGCAACCCCCGTGTCGGGGAGCCAGGCGCCCTCGGGCAGCTTTCCGGTCTGCCAGAACACGTCGATGGGAATCCCGCCGCGCGGATACCAATAGCCGGCGATGCGCAGGAAGCGCGGCTCCAGCAGGCTCACCAGCCGTTTGCCCACCGCAACCGTGCAATCCTCGTGGAACGCGCCGTGGTTGCGGAAGCTGCCGAGATAGAGCTTGAGCGACTTGGACTCCACGAGGTGGAGGTTCGGCACGTAGTCGATGACGAGATGCGCGAAATCCGGCTGTCCGGTGACCGGGCAGAGCGAGGTGAATTCGGGGCAGGTGAAGCGCGCCACATAATCGGCATCGGGGTGGGGATTGGGCACGCGGTCGAGCACCGCCTCCTCGGGGGACGGAGGCAGGGCGCTCTGGGCGCCGAGCTGCAACGGGCGGTCGGTCATCACGCTTCCTTGGGAATGGATCGGCGGCATAGCTTTCGGGCCGGCAATGTTCAACCGCCGTCGGGCGGTTTTGCGACCGATCACCTCTTTGCGATCAAGCCCCTTCGCATCCGCGAAGGTTCGCGCTAGAAGCACGGCGCCTGGAGGGCGCCTCGCCTTCCATTCCCGGGGGCGGGCGAGGTTGAAGGGTGAGGGGGTCCGTCACGGCCCCGAAGGCAGCCATCTGGCCGCCGCCGCTCGCTGCCGCTGGACATCAAGGCGCGGGACACCAAGGGAAGGGACCTTCATGACCGCCATCGTGGATATCATCGGCCGCGAGATTCTCGACAGCCGCGGCAATCCCACCGTCGAGGTGGACGTGGTGCTGGAAGACGGCTCCCTCGGCCGCGCCGCGGTCCCCTCCGGCGCCTCCACCGGCGCCCATGAGGCGGTC